>HF996760.1:19710-19785 GCA_000433335.1 Clostridium sp. CAG:1219
AAATAATAATTATATCTTTTGAATCTACTTTATAATAATTTTTTACTTTTAATACTGCCCCTCCACTAAGATTCA
>HF996760.1:19795-25630 GCA_000433335.1 Clostridium sp. CAG:1219
TAAGTTTGTGGCTTCACGAATACTACCTTTTCACCATTGAAAGTAGTCTCTAAAATTAAAGAATCAAATGCCTTTTTTGATATATTGAGATTATATTTTTTTTCCAAATATTCTAAAAATAAAAAGCCTAAATTATGTTTTGTTTTTTCATATTCTTTTCCAGGATTTCCAAGACCTACAATTATTTTCATTTTTGTGTTTCTTCCCCCATTTTTTTGTAAAAAGTATTGTTTTTTTACACATTTTATAGTATCATTATATATGAATTTTGTATGCATGTCAATAATAGTGTGCGTATTAAGAAAGCGGTGACCTATGGAAAGTTTATTGAAAAAATTGAATATAAAAATTAATCCAAATAGACTTATGTGTTATATATTGTATGTTATATCGATATTAATTTGTCTTTTTATTCTTGCAAGATCTTTAGGATTTGCATTTGGAAATATAAAAATGAAAAATGATATTTCACCATATATTTATGCTATATTTCTAATTTTTCCACCTCTTGCATACTCATTTTTTGTTAATTCAAAACTTGCAAAATCAGATAGAGGTAAAGTAAATGCATATATGTTTACTCTAGGCCTTCTTGGAATAATTGCTGGAGGAATGGCAATAAACTATTTAAATTGTGTAGTATGGTGGGGAATACAGAAAATTCCAAGCTATGATATTGTTTTAAAAAACTATCCAAGCTTATTTTCACCTGCAATAAAATCAATATGCTTTTTAATTCCATTTATTGGATTATTTAAAGGAATTGATTATTTCTTGTACATCCTTCGTGATGAAGATGAATTCAAAGGTATCGCTGGTTTTTGCGGATTAACATTTATAAAAAAAGAGACAGGTACAGGCCCTTATACTTGTTCTGTAGAAATATGTAAAAACAAAGAAACTGGACTACCAGTAATAGTTCCCGAGAAAAAACGTTACGAGGCAACACTTGTACAAGGTGCTACTGGTACTGGTAAAACAGCAACTGTTCTACTTCCTATGAGTGCATATGACCTTGAAAAGAAATTTTTCTTTAGGGAATGTGGAAAAAAGATTGGGTACTCATTACTAAAAAAAGGCGTTGCTTATATGAGTGGCCCATTTGATAACGAATATATTAATAAAAACTTTTCACTTGATTATATTAAACCAAAACGTGGAATGGAAAATGAATTTTACGATGCTGTAAAACCTATGATTCAATATGAAGATGCACAAACCGGAAAAATAGTTTATAGAAACATTGGTGTCACAGTTGTAGAAAATGATGGAAATTATATTTCAAATTTTGTTAAAGTAGCTAAAAATTTTGATATTGACGTATTATCTGTTGATCCAGGAAGTCCTGAAACAACTTTAAGTATAAATCCATTTGCAATCCCAGAAGCTCCCAAAGCTGCTTCTATAATTGCCGATGTATTAAATTCAATGTATGAAAGTACTGGTGATTCAAAGCCTTCAGATCCATTCTTTACTCAAGTTACACTAGATGCTTTCCAAAATTTAGCAATATTGTTAAAGGAAATGTACCCTAGACTTCATAATGGTGAGATAGCCAGTCTTGAGGATATGCTAGAACTTCTGTATAACTTTGATCAAGTTGAAGCAATGACAGAAGAATTAAAAAAGGTTCCAGAATTAGAGCAAAAATACAGATTATTAATAGCGTACTTCGAGAAGAATTTCTACAAACCTTCGCTTAATATTAATGGCTATGAAATACCTGGAACACGTGGTAGTGGCAGAAAAGAAACTGAAAAATTCTTATATGGTGCAATAACTCAACTTAATAATCTTATAAGAAATCCTGGACTTAAACGTGCACTTTGCGGAAAGAAAAATATATTAAATTTTGATACTGCACTTGAAAAAGGTCAAGTTATAACAGCTTGTTCAAGAAAAGGTGAACTAGGTATAATTCAATCAAAAGCTTTTGGAATGTTCTTTATACTACAATTTCAAGATGCTGTATTAAGGAGATCAGGTTCAGAAGATTCTAGAATACCACACTTCCTATACATTGATGAATTTCCTGAATATATCAACAAAGATATGGATGTAATGTTTACACTATTTAGAAAATATAGATGTGGTGTTACAATAGCAATTCAAAACTTATCTCAACTTGAAAAAAGTGGAAAATCATACTACAGACAAACAGTTCTTGCTAATACTAAGACAAAAATCATATTTGGTGATACAGTTCCAGAAGATAGTGCATATTGGCAAACTGCTCTTGGTACCGATAAGGTTCCCGACCTTGATACGACTTACAAAATCGGAAAGGATGGCGTGCTTACAGGCACTACAAGTTTCCAAAACAAAGAGAAAGCGAGAGCAAAATGGTATAAAATTGAAAATCTTGGATTTGGTGCTATTTTCTATAAAACTAAAGATTTTTCTGGAAATACGGTATTTGGAAAAGGTAAAACTTCATTCCTAGATGCTAGATTTAAGAAAAAAGCGGATACATTAATGTTTAACTTTGAAAAATACATGATGACAAAGCCTGATAGTCCAACTATTAAATTCAATGAAAGTGATGACTCTACTGAAGACGATAAAATTTTCGGAGTAAATACTGTTACTAAACTATCAGAAAGTTTAGATTCACTTCAAAATGAATCTATAGTATCAAAACCAGATAATGCAACTTCTACTTATGCCAATAATACCGATGTAGGAACATCAGATAGTAATGCTCGTTCTATTTCAGATGACTTTGAAATAATATTTGAAGATGAACCAACACTTGAAGATGCAAAACAGACTGGCGGAGCTATAACGGAAACTTATGAATCACCTACTATAAAAAAGAATAATTAATTATAAAATTAAAAAAGAATGAAGCTAAAAGCATTTTAGTTTCATTCTTTTTTTAAATCACTTGCAAATCCTATTTTAATGTCTTTATTTTTATCTTTAATTTCTTCTAATACCTGCATTCCTAAATTACATCTTTTATTCTCTTCCTGAGCTGAGAACAAATTAATTTGTTTCTGCTCACCAAAAGTAAAATTTGATACAGATATTGTTATAGTTCTAATAAGAGAATTTCCCTCTAACATTTGTCTTAATATCTCTTTAACACATTTTAATATACATTGATAAGAAGAAGTAGAAGTTATCTTTCTTTGTCTATTTGTGGTTATAAACATAGAATTCTTTAAGCTTACACATACTATACCACACTCAAGTTTTTGCTTTCTTAACCTACTTACTACCTCAACCGTTAATCTCTCACATATTTCAAGTAACACTTCAATATCACTAGTATCTTCTTGCAAAGTTATCCCCTTACTAATACTTTTTGGAATATATAAATCCGTATATTTTTTCACTTCCGAGATATCAATTCCATTTGCTCTATCAAAAAGTTCACCACCAATTTTCCCAATCTTTTTTACTAAAAACTCTCTATTAGAATATGCTATATCTCCAATCGTTTCTATTCTATATTTTTTGAGTTCTTCACACGTAGCCTTACCGGCAAATATCATATTAGCTATTGGCATTTTGTAAATTTTAGACTTATAATCGTTTTCATATAATTCTGTAATTGCATCCGGCTTTTTCATATCGCTTCCCATTTTAGCTAAAAACTTATTAAAAGATACACCAATAGAAACTGTAAGTCCATACTTTTGCTTTATTTCTTCTTTTATTTTATATGCTATTTCTTTTGCACTTCCAAATACTTTTTCACTTTCTGTTACGTCTAAAAATGATTCATCTATACTAAAAGGTTCTACTCTATCTGTATATTTTAAATATACTTCATTTACAAGCTTAGAATACTTTACGTATTCTTCATAATGCGGTTCAACAAGTACTAAATTTGGACATTTTCCTTTAGCTGATGTCACAAGTTCTGGAGTGTAAATACCATATTTTTTGGCAATATAATTTTTAGCCAGAATTATCCCATGTCTTTTATTTGGATCACCACATACTGCCATGGGTACATTTTTAAGCTCTGGATTTCTCACTTGTTCTACTGAAGCAAAAAAATTATTAAGGTCACAATGTAATATTCTTCTCAATCTTCTCACCACAATTAAGTATATCATATTAATTCTAAAAAGTAAACAAATATTCTTTTTGACACAAAAAAATTGGAATTCTATACAGAATTCCAATTTTTTTTAATAATTCTTGAAAAGATAGCCTCTTATCTCTTCTCCTAACCTCCAATAATTGCAGAATTCACACAATGCATAAGAACAGTTTAAAAAATAGCTTATATCTTTCCAACTAAAAAAGTACGGAAAAACTGATTTTGAAAGCTTCTCCAAGTTTGCATTCTCTTTAATCTCAAGTACCTGCTGAATGTAAGCTCCAAATTTTTCAATTTCTCTCTTATCATCAAATTTAAAAAGATCCCATTTCTTTTTTGATATTTCATCTTTAAAATCAATAACATATTCGCCATTTTTTGGTCTCCAAGTGCAGAATTTTAGCCAAAGTTTTTTGTGTCTATAAAAAGACTTATAAATAGGTGGCAACTTTTGTCTTAACACTATTTCTTTTTTATCTCCAACATTTATAGTTAATTTTTTTTGCAGATTAAAAGTCGACTTTGTTATTTTAAAAGACACTGAATTTACTTTTGGAATTGTTTCAAGTAATAATGCTTTCTTAAGTTCAGTTTCAAAGTTTGAGCCCTCTTCCATCAAGCCCAATGCCAAATCAATTTTTTTACTCACTAAATCCTCGTCATTGTTCATATAAAGACCTACGTCGCCATTATCAAATGACTCTACTGCAAAAAGCTCATCCTGTGCTCCCTCCCTTATTGTACAAAATATAAATTTCTTCTTATCTTTTGAAAAACTTTCCTCCCGTAAATATTTTACGGTTAATGCTCGTGTCGTCATAGGAAATTTCCTCCTTTTAAGTAATTCTTGTAGTACTATGACTAAATATTTTACTACCTTCCCATTGTATCAAATATTTATAAATAAATCAATTATTGTTTTGCATATATGAATTAATTTCATAATTTATTTCTTATTAACAAAAAAGCAACAGAAAAAAATTCTGTTACTTTTCTTGTGGCTATTGCCAATAATGGCTTCATCTGTACTAATTCTTAAGAATTGGTGACAACTCGCGCTCCAGCACCATTTCTTTTTTATCTACAGAATTCACGTGAACAATTTCTCCATTGAATTCGAATGAGATTGATTTTATTTCATCCATCGTTTCAAGAAAAAACGCTTTATTAAGCTCTTCTTCAAAGTTTGAACCTTTTGCCATCAGACCTAAAGCAATGTCAATTACCTGGTCTAAATTCTCTTTTCCTGTCAGAAACAGTCTTACGCTACCGTTTTCAAATGAGTTTACGGCAAAAAGATCCTCATCCGGAAAGAAAGCACTAGCATCTTCCGGTGCTCCTTCACGTATTATACAGAACACTTTAAAACGTTCTTTAGATTTCATCCCCCGTAAATATTTTACGGTTAATGCTGATGTCATCATAGAAAATTTTCCTCCTTAAAAGTAATTCTTGTAGTGCTATGATTAAATTTTTTACTACTCTTTAATTTTACCACATATTTATAAATAAGTCAATTATTGTAAACCTCTTGCTTTCATATATGAGTTAATTAAAGGAATTCTTGCTATATCTTTTTCTCTTTTACTTTGCAATAAATAAGAATAATACTTTTTTATGCTTTCTAAGTTATATTCACCTAACTTTTCAATTTTCCAATCTTCTTTAGTATCTAAAACGCATTCAATTTTATCTGTCACCATATACCAGCCATTTTCTTTTTGTTTTAAGTTATAGTTTTTCATTAATTCCTCTAAACCCTTTTTAGTAACAGCTAT
>HF996761.1:0-559 GCA_000433335.1 Clostridium sp. CAG:1219
TAAATATAATATCTCACCTGTACCACCTAATAAACTATATGTTTATTTAATCTACACTAATACTATCTTTTATATTATTAAATTTTGACTCACCTATTCCTGGCACATCCATTATATCTTCAATATACGTAAATGTATTTTTTTCTCTATACTTAATTATTTTATCAGCTGTAGATGCCCCAATTCCACTTAATTCCATTAACTCCTCTTTAGTTGCAACATTAATATTTACCTTATTATTATCTAAATCTAGATCTCTTTCATTATGATTACTAATTTCTTCTTCACTCTTATTTTCTTTTTTAGGAATCTCTATTTTGTCAGAGTCTTTTAAACTTTGTGCAAGATTAAGTTTATTTATATCCGCCGTATCACTTAGTCCTCCTGCAATATCTATAAGTTGGTATAACCTTGCCCCCTCATTTAAATAATATACTCCTGGATTTACTATTTCTCCCGTAACATATACCCCGATATTATTACTGTTATTACTATTATTGCTATTTCCTCTTTCATTTTTTTGTCTTGATTGAATAAATATAGAAAGTGAAGCCATAAG
>HF996761.1:593-4907 GCA_000433335.1 Clostridium sp. CAG:1219
ATACAAATTATATAACCTTTGTATTTTCTTAATAATTCTAATTTTTTTTGCATTTTATTCTCCTTTTTTCTTTTCTTTTAATTTTTTTTAGATATAATATAAATAGTAGAGGTGTACACTATATGAAAACTTTTTTAAAATATAAAATAAATGTTATTATTATTTTGTTATTTGGAATAATTATCACGTCTTCCAGCATATTTGCAGATGAGACGAATAATTCAACTAATATTATTAATTATAAAGATATAAACTGTAATAAAGCACTAATAATGGACGCAAAAAATGGAAGTGTCATATACTCAAAAAATGGGTTTGATAAAGTTTTTCCTGCAAGCACAACTAAAGTATTAACCGCAATTTTAGCAATAGAAAATCTAGATCTCCAAAAATCTGTAGTAGCTTCTAGTACAGCAATATATGCCACTCCAGAAGAAAGTTCTAGTATGTATATACAAATAGGTGAAGTTTTAACAGTAAAACAATTACTATATGGACTTATGTTACCCTCTGGCAATGATGCTGCAAACGTCCTAGCAGAAAGTGTTTCAGGAGATATTTCTAAATTCGTGGAATTAATGAATGCGAAATCCAAAGAAATTGGTTGTACTAATACACATTTTGTTAATCCACATGGATTCCACGATGATAACCATTATACAACCGCATATGATATGGCAAAAATTTTAAGATATGCAATACAAAATAAAACTTTTAGAGAAATAATAGAAACTAAATATATAGAAATACCTGCCACTAATAAAACAAATACTGTAAGAAAATTAACTAATACAAATAAATTGGTTAATAAGAATTATAAAAGTACTTACTATTACGAATATGCTATTGCAGGAAAAACTGGATTTACTAATGAAGCTCGTGGTACATTAGTAACTTACGGTAAAAAGGATGGAAAAGAAGTTATAGTTACACTATTTGATGGAACACAACTTTTAGGTAAAGAAGTTAGATACTATGACGCAAAAAAATTATTTGAATATGCATTTAACAATTATTCTTACAATACCCTTTTAAATGCTAATTCCTTTAAGTTTGATTTTTTTGATAAAAATACTAATAAAACCTATACTTTAAAACTTAACGGTGATATTACTTCGCTTACATCAAAAAACAAAAACTACATTATAACTTACAACGATATGTTAGTTGATGTTGAAAAATTAAATACTATAAATAATAATATTAAAATATATCAGGATAATCTTGAGAATCAAATAATTGGATCTGTAAATATAAGAATCAAAGGAGAAAATTTATTACTTGAAAATAAATATAACTTAATAATAGATTCTGTTAAAGATAATTCTACCTTACTTGAGAAAATATCAAATAGTAGAAATTTTAAATTAACGTTGTTAATTCTACTATTTTTAATAATAATATTATTAATTATTGTTTTAGTAAAAAATAAAAAATCTGATAAGAACAATTATTTAGAAAATAAAAGATACTCTAGAATAAAATTAAAACATAGAGGTGAAAAATTTTAGAAATAAAAAGTCCAATCTGAATACATTATATCACAGATTGGACTTTTTGTTTACATTTAATCTAAACTTTTAAAATTTTTATCAATTTCTTCTTTAGTATTTTCAGTGTCAACTATCACATAAGACAAACCATTTATATACTTTGGTTTATTTGGAAGAGTAGTAGAATATATATTATCAAAATCCACTTTAGGTAAATCACTAACATATTTTAGTGCTTCTCTCGCCGTAACATTTGTATTAGTATTCTTTTGGGCAATATTTATAAGTTGCGGTGCTTTTGATATATTACTTACTGACAATGCAGTTTTTATAAACTTTTTAATAAACTCTTGCTGGACTTTTGTTCTATCTACGTCACCCATTGCATATCCGACAGTATAGTCATTATTAGATCTAAATCTTACATATTGTTCAGCCTTATCACCATTTAATACCTGAACACCTGGATATAAATCTATATGAAGATCTTGTGTTGGATCGTCATATTTCATACGCATAGCAACATCTACTTCTACCCCACCTATTGCATCTACCATTTCTCTTAGCATATCAGCTCTAAAGAATAAATAATAATCTATCTTTACATCTAGCATATTTTCAATTTCACTTATTAAAGGTACTACATTTTTCCCCCTATATATTGCATTTATTTTATGACCTATGCAATACTCGTTATCTACATATGTATCCCTTGGAATTGACATCATAGCTATTTTTCCAGTTTTTACATTATATCTAATATATATTATTGTATCCGTAAGATTTTCATTTATTCCACATACTAGTGCGCTTATTACTTCTTTTTTCTCCGAAGTAGCCTTGTATCTAATTTCAGTGGTATTTTCTTCTGATATACTACTAGCATCTATATTATAATTGATTACGTATAAAATTGAAAAAAACGCTAGCGATACTATAGACAATATAATAAATACTTTTGATACTTTTTGAACTTTATTTTTCCTACTTACTTTTTTCATTTAATCCCTCTAAAATTTTAAATTTCCTTTGATTAACATACTAATAATATTAGCATTATACAATAATTTAGTTATCATACTTGCATTTATATATTCTACTGCACCAGTAACTATTCCCATCGGTGCCATAAAGTTTATAATAGCAAGTAATATACATATTATAAGTATACCCTTAAGAATTCCACCTACTGTTCCGCCAATTTTATTTATGCTATTTAATAAAGGTAACTCACAAACTAAATTTAGTATCATTCTTATTATATACATAATTAAGATAGTTACAATAAATATAGCAATAAAACTTATTCCTTTAAATATAAATTTAGTTATATTATTAGAAACTGAAGATACATTTTCTGCAACAACATCTTCTGTTATAAAACTATTTATTACACTTTGATTTTTATCTGATTTTTCATCATTTTCTTTATTATTAATACTATCTGTTATAGTTTCAGATATTTGTGAATTTATGCTATCTCCAAGCCCAGTCTTTTCCATCAAAAAGTTTGCAACTGTACCTTGAAGTGCAAAAGCCAAAATAATTGCAATTACAAATGTTACTAAACTAATAACTATTGTTACAAGTCCTTTTTTATAACCTATAAATGCTGACATGGCTAAAAATAAAATCAATATAATATCCAATATCATAAACTTTCTCCCTCCAATTTAATTAATATTTATATATTAAACATATAAACTTTTCCAGCATATATAAGTGCTGCAGTTCTACCATCCCTTATGGTAATAATATCTTTTGGTGGAAAATCTATACTTAAATTTTTTATATTAATCCCCCATTTATTATAAACCTCAATCTTATTTTGATATACCACAAAAGTTATAAGCCCATCAGATTTATATGTTTTAGGTACATTTTCTATACTTGTTTGTCCTATAATTTTATTTTTATAATCAAAAGTAGTATATAAATAACCATTTTCTTCATTTGATTTTTCAACTAAATTAAAGTATTTATTTTGCAAAGAAATAAATAGCAATTGAGACGCTGTAAATTCTTTTATTACATTTAAACTCTTACTATTTATATCAATGGTAGCTATAGAATCGCTAAGCAAAAGAGTAACAATTCTTCCATTTATTTTATAATCATATAAAAAGTTATTATCTATAGTTGCTATAATTTCATTTGTTGCCTCACCATTATTTAGCTTAATAACAGAAATATCAAGTCCTACTTTAAAAGATGATGTATTAGATGTTATAATTAATATTTCATTTGCATTATTTAATAACTCAAGTTCTACTATGGGTTCTGCAGAAAGATAAGCATTATATAAATGACTACCACTAGAATCATATACCTCCACAATTTTTTTGTATCCATTCGTTGAATATTCTATAGCAACATTACCATTACCATCTATATAAGACTTTTCTATTGATCCGTCTATTTTTTTATTATATACCTCTTTTTTATTATTAAAAAAGTATATTGAGCCATTTGAATTATTGCAAACCGCCATATATTTTCCTTCGACATATATAGTTGGGTTAAACTTTTCCTCTAATTTATATTGCCATGTCATTCTTCCATTTTTATCATACGTTTTTAAAACCTGATCATTATAAATTAAAAGTTCATTCATATATTTTTTATAAATATCATCAGAAGATGTAGAAGTGATACCAAATGAAACCACATCATTAATATCTACATTTTTATTAATCGTTATTCCTATAGTAGATGCATATCTAAAGAATAAATATATTACTATACCAAATATAAGTGTAAAACTTATTATTTTCAAATTCTTTCCTATTGAAAATTTAAATTTTAGTTTTTTATTCTCATT
>HF996762.1:0-1802 GCA_000433335.1 Clostridium sp. CAG:1219
AAAATTGTGTAGAGCATTCTAAAAATAATCAAGAAGTAAATGTAAGCATAAATTCGAACAATGTTTATTCTCAAATAATTATAAAAGATAACGGAGTGGGTATTTCTAAAAATGATTTACCACATATTTTTGAAAGATTTTATAAAGGAAAGATTTCTACAAGTAATAGTATAGGAATTGGACTTGCGCTTGCAAAAACAATAGTAAATAAAAGTAATGGTACAATTCAAGTAGAGTCAGAAGAAGGAAAAGGTTCAATTTTTATAATAAAATATTTTAAGTAATAAGTCATTGAATAGTAGAAAGAGCAAACAAAAAATGGTTTGTT
Source organism: Clostridium sp. CAG:1219 (assembly GCA_000433335.1). Classification (GTDB taxonomy): domain Bacteria; phylum Bacillota; class Clostridia; order TANB77; family CAG-465; genus CAG-465. Next base: position 329 of record HF996762.1, read on the forward strand.
CTTTTTGCGTCTAAATCCTAAACACTTACTTTCTTTTTCTTATTACTAGAACCAAATCCTGTTCACTTACAAAAATTTATTGTATTAAGAATAGCGTTGTTATAGAACCGTCTTGAGAAACAACCTCAATTTCAATAGTAAAAGACTTTGTTGCACTTGATTTATTTGTTACTTTAACTTGCTTTTTTGTATCATTAAAATATCCGTTATTCTTTACTTCAAAATTTCCAAGTTCAATATCTACATATTTTTACATCCACTTTTTTTGACATTATAACATGCTTTTTAATTATTACAATGCATTTGTTATTCAGATATTTTGCTTTATCTTACATATAATATATACAAGTGTATTGCAGAGGTGATTCTTTTGAAAAAATTTAAAATTCCTTCTATTTTGCCAACTACTAATAAATGTATAAGATTTCCAAACGACATTATAAACGAAGTAGAAGATTCTATAAAAGGAAAAGATTGTACTTTTACAGCATTTGTAATTGAGGCTGTAAAAGTAGCTCTTGAGAATTTGAAAGAAGAACAGCAAAATAATAGCTAGGAGATTGATTTTCCCCTAGCTATTATTTTTATCCAATTTTTTCTCTGTAAATTTTTATAGTATATTTACTATTTCCTAAATATTCTTTAGTCTGACTATCAAAATCATCATCGCCATCATATGTAAATGCAGTAAGTTCAATTGGTCCATTTACATATGGAGTTAGCCTATCTCCAACCATTTTTACCGAAGTAATTAGAGTATTTTCAGTCATCTCATACTGTCTTAAATGATAATATATCCTATTTCCCATATCGGTTACATCATCATATAAATAAAACTGCAAGTCTGAAAATAATGTTGTTGCTATGTCTGGATCTAGAACGTTTACACTCTTTTTCTCTCCTGTTGCAAGAGTATATTTTACATTATACCCTATTTTATATTTCTTTTTGCTCTGATCATTTTGATATTTTTTCCATTCATCTGTAAACAAAGTTTTAAAATTTCCACTCAAAGTTTCTTTGTTACTTGGTAATACATAAAACATTGAAAATACTTTTTCCATTCCCCAGTCACAATAAAGTTCATTTGTTAAGACATATTTTCCATTTTTATAAAGATATATTCCAAGCGGTATGTTATTGTCATATACATTTTCTTCTAAGAATTTTTTTCTTTCAGCCTCTTTCTCATTCTCCTGGCTAATTTTTAAATTATTTTCTTCGTTTTCTTTTTCATATATTCTTACCTTATCTTCTTCTCTTAATTTATATTCATTATATTTATTATGATAATATAATAAAGCACACACCATAAGTAAAATTATTATAAGTAACAAAACGATAATACAAACTAAAATTTTGCTTTTATTCTTCACCCATATCACTTCCAAAGATAATATTATCATATTCTAAAAATATATACAATACTACTATAGAAAAAGCACTCACCAAATAGTGAGTGCAATAAAATCCT
>HF996762.1:1816-2363 GCA_000433335.1 Clostridium sp. CAG:1219
TGAGTGCAATAAAATCCTATTTTATTATTATATTAACTATTTTACCTGGAACTACAATAACGTTTTTAATTTCTTTATCTTGTTTGTATTTTGCAGTTCTTTCTTCATTTTTTACTAAGTCTATTATTTCATCTTTTTGCATTGAAGGATTAATTTCAATAGTATATCTAAATACACCATTTATTTGCACTGGAAGTGTTAATTTATCACTAATCATCTTAGATTCGTCATAAGTTGGCCACTTTTGCTCAAATACATATCCATCTAACTTTAATTCTTCCCAAAGTTCTTCTGTAATATGTGGTGCTATTGGATTTAAAAGTATTATTAAAGGTTTTATATATTCAATCCACACTTTTTCTTGTTTATATAAGATATTAACATAGCTCATCATCGCTGCAATAGCAGTATTATATTTCATTTGATCTATATCTTCAGAAACTTTTTTTATTGTTTTATGTAATTCAGTTTCAATTTCTTTTGATTCAATCTTTTCAGATATAGCAAATTTTTCTAATCTTAAAACTCTATCCAAGAATTTTCTTAC
>HF996762.1:2404-9201 GCA_000433335.1 Clostridium sp. CAG:1219
GGAGCTGCCATAGTATAATCTCCTATAAACATAGTGTACGCTCTTAATGTATCTGCTCCATATTCTCTTACTATGTCATCAGGATTTATAACATTTCCTTTTGACTTAGACATTTTTTCACCATCTGGTCCTAATATAAGTCCTTGGTATGTACGTTTTGCATAAGGTTCCTTAGTTGGAACAACGCCTATATCATATAAAAATCTATGCCAAAATCTAGAGTATATTAAGTGTCTTGTAACATGTTCCATACCACCATTATAGTGATCTACAGGCAACCAATACTTCATCTTATCCATACTTGCAATTTCATTTGCATTTTTGGGATCTATATATCTTAAGAAATACCATGATGAACCTGCCCATTGTGGCATTGTATCTGTTTCACGTTTTGCATGACCACCGCATTTTGGACACGTAGTATTGACCCAACTGTCAATTTTAGCAAGTGGTGACATTCCATCTTCTCCTGGTACAAAGTTTGTTACTTCAGGAAGTTTTAGGGGTAAATCTTCTTCTTTTAGTGGAACTAATCCACATTTTTCACACTTTATTATTGGAACTGGCTCTCCCCAATATCTTTGACGTGCAAAAGCCCAATCTTTCATATGATAATTTGTTTTTGGATTTCCTATTCCCTTTTCTTTTATAATTGATTTTATTTTTGCTTTTGCCTCTTCTACACTTAAACCATCTAGTATGTCAGAGTTTATCATTATACCAGATTTTATATCTGTATATGCTTCTTTTTCTAAATCAACTGTTGCATCTTTTGATGAAACGACCTGTTTTATTGGCAAATTATATTTTTTTGCGAAGTCATAATCCCTCGTATCATGTGCAGGAACTGCCATAATAGCACCAGTACCATATGTAGTCATAACATAATCTGCTACAAATACTGGTAATTTCTCATTAGTAAATGGATTTACTACATTTACTCCCCTTAGCATAACACCAGTTTTGCTTTTTGCAAGTTCTACCCTTTCAAATTCTGTCTTTTTCTTTGCCTCTTCTCTATATTTTATTACTTCGTCATAGTTTGATATTTTATCTTTTAATTTCTCTACTATTTCATGTTCCGGAGCAATTACCATATATGTTACACCAAATATAGTATCCGGTCTTGTTGTATAAACCTTAAGTTTTTCATCTATTCCATCAAACTTAAAGTCAATTTCTGCCCCTTCTGATTTTCCGATCCAATTTTCTTGTTCCATTTTAACTCTATCTGGGAAATCAAGATTTTTAAGCTCTTCTAGTAGTTTATCTGCGTAATCTGTTATTTTTAACATCCAAACTTCTTTTTCAAGTTGAGTAGTTTCATTATCGCATCTGTCACATTTTCCACCTTGTGATTCTTCATTTGCTAATACTACTCTACATTTAGGGCAATAATTTACATACGTTTTTGCCTTATATGCAAGTCCTTTTTCAAATAATTTTAAAAATATCCATTGAGTCCATTTAAAATATTCTGGATCAGTTGTATCTATAACTCTTGACCAATCAAAAGAAAATCCAACAGATTTTAATTGTTTAGTAAAGGTTGCAATGTTCTGATCCGTTACTTTCCTTGGATGTATTCCCATTTTCATTGCATAATTTTCAGTTGGCAAGCCAAATGCATCAAAACCAATTGGAAATAAGACATTTTTTCCTTCTAAACGTTTTTTTCTAGCTTGTACTTCCATTCCCATAAATGCTCTAACATGTCCTACATGAAGTCCAGCACCTGATGGATATGGAAATTCAATCAATCCATAGAATTTTTCCTTTGAGGAATTATCTTCTGCTTCAAAGCATTTTTTCTCTTCCCATATTTTTTGCCATTTCTCATCTATTTTATTTGAATATTCCATAGAACATCTCTCCTTGTTAACATACATTTTTATTTTACCATATTTTATATAAAATTTCCATACATACTAGCAATTTTAACCTCATATAGTTTAAAATGCAAAAAAGGACTGTAAAGCAAAATTTATATTTGCAACAGTCCTAATAATTAATTATAAAGTATTTTAACAATTACTTCTCTTCTTTAGTAAGAAAGTTCCCTTGTACATCAAAATAATAAATGATTCTTTTTATATATTGCTCATTAGAATCCAAAACAATTTCTGGAAAATCTTTATTTATATTAATAAAGGTTCCTATAAGATTATCTGTTAAGCTTGCTGAAGGAAGTTTAACTCCATAGTTTATATACTCAAATAGTTTTTTATTATAATCGTTTATCGGCGCTTTTGCTAAAGAGTAATTCAAAGTTAATTCTATATATGGTACCTTTACACCATTTGTATTTGTAGTACTATTACTAGTAGTTACCTTATTTACCTCTAAATAGCCTTGATATATATATCCCATTTTTGAATCTTTACTTGATATATTACTAAATGTATTTAACACTTCATCTTTCTTACTATCAACTATCTTTTTTAGTAAATCTTTATCTATATCTTGGTTATGCGATAAATAAGACTTTGATATATCAACGTACAAATTGTTTTGATGAGTAAATATATAATTTTCTTCATTTAAAGTTGAATCTGCAACCGGATTTGTAAAGGCTAGTACCTTCTTTATGGCAATATCATTTTTTGCATATATACTGTTTGAATTTAAAAATCTTTTGTATATAGCAACATATTCTCTATATTTATAAAGATCAATATCTATAGAAACTCTTTTTGCCCCAATATCCATATTATATATGCTAACTTCAGTTGGAGATACAACAAAGTCTAATTTACCATCCTTTTCATTATATATATTAGAAACTTTTAGTAAAACATCCTCATAAGTTGAAGTATCTCTATTATCCATATTTGAGTTTTTATCAAACTCAGCTGATGCAAATTCTCCCTCAACATTCCATGCAAGTGCCTTATATGCCCCTTCTGATATTAACATTTTTATAGGTGTAGATTTAATAAATACATCTTGTAAATCAATTTTTTCTCCTGTATTTAAATCATAATTTAAAGGATAATACTTTTGGGAAATATCAGATCCATCATTTGTTTCCATTGTATAGTAATATATATATAAAGATAGTATATTAGAAAAATTCCCCTCAACTCTAGTATAAACAAATACTTTTCCATTTGTTTTTATATTGGAAAATTCGTTTACTTTTGATAAAATTTCATTATTAATTTTATTTTGTACATTAGTATCTTTTAAACCACTTATTTTTATGTATTCAACAGATGATTTTTTTGCCAACACTCTATTTTGTTCTTCACTAGAGTACTCTACTCCATCTATCACATAAACTTCTTCAATATTTATATCATTATAATCATACGTATCATTGTCTGCACATACATACTTTTTGTCACTATCCTCAGTAGTTTTAATTTCTTCTACATAATCTTGTTCATTATCTTTTACAGTGTCTTCATAATTTTCGTTATTATTATTATTATTATTATATTTTTTGTTTATATTGTCTATACTCAATAATATTAAAAATGCAGTAACAACAAGACAAAGAACAATTAGTAGAATAAATATTGTAATTTTAATTTTGTTATTTGATTTAGGCTTTTTATCTACTGATGTATTATTTAAACTTTCATTTGAATTTTTATCTTCATTTGTTCTTTTATCATCTTCCATATTATCACCTATTTTACTGGAACATATCCAGCCTCTTTAGCGACTTGTTGTCCTCTCTTAGAAAGCATTAAATTTGCTAATTTTCTTGATGCACTATTTTCATCGTCAGCTTTGTTTATTACTATGTAGTATGCTGTATTATATGGATAAGTTCCATCTTGTATAGTCTTGTAACTTGGTTTTACTCCGTCAATTCCAATTAGTTTTATATTGCTTGCTACAGTTTTATCAATTCCTTCATACATAGTTGTTGCATAATAGAAATAAGAATATCCTATTGAAGCTTTTCCATTATCATATGAAGAAACAAGGTTAATTATTTCTGCCATAGTAGCAACCATATTTTCTTTTAATGGTTCCATAAGCTTTTTATCTTTCATAACAAGTGATAACATACCTGTTTGGCTTCCAGAATTTGTTGGTCTTTGGAATGGTTTTATTTCCATGTCTTCTCCACCAACTTGTTTCCAATTAGTTATTTCACCGCTATATATTCCTTGAATTTGATCTTTTGTTAGTGATTCTATTTTATTTTCTGCATTTACATAAAATACAAATCCTTCTTTTACAACTGGAATAACTTCAAGCTCTACTCCCTTTTGTTTTGCAAGTTCCAACTCCTCTTTAGATGGTTCTGTTACTACTATTAAATCTACTTCATCATTAATTAATCTTACATATCCTGGATGTGTATTTGTATAATCTAATTTTGTAACATCTACATCTTCACCTACAAAGTTTTTAATAAAAGCATTTGTAAGTGGTTGAGTTGCAAGTGATGCATCTACTTTTGGATAGTTATCTAATGTATAAAGTGGTTCATTAGAAATAACTTCCTCTTCCTTACTATTTGTATCTTTATTGCCAGTATCTAATTTATTTTCATACATTTTAGTTATTATGAAATATGCTGCAACACAAATAGCTATTACAATAATTAATATAATAATTAATGTAATCATTGATTTTCCTTTTTTATTATACATAAAATCAAACCTCCTTGTAATAGACTATCACAAATACAATTTTAATTCAACAAATTGTGTATATTATGTAAAAAAACAGAGAAAAAATTTTCTCTGCTTTTCTTACTTTGTTATTATTCTTGTTCTGGAGCTCCAACTGGACATATTGCAGCACATGCTCCACATTCTATACATTTTTCAGGATCAATTTTATATCTTTCTTCCCCTTGTGATATAGCATCAACTGGACATTGTGATTGACACATACCGCAAGAAATACATTTATCTGTTATTCTATATGACATACCTATTTTCCCTCCTTTTCCTCATCATCTTTTTTTTGAACTTTTTTTGTAAATTTAATTTCTGATACAGGATATGTATCATATCTAATATCATCTTCATCTTCACCAAATTTAACTTTTACTTTTAGTCCTAAAATATCAACGTTTGTTACTTTTCCTCTTTCGCCATCTTTATTTGTAACATACGATCCAACTTTAGGTAATTTATCTAAATTCTCTTTATAAGTTTCTTGCTCATATTTTAGGCAGCACATAAGCTTACCACATGCTCCAGATAATTTTGGCATATTAATTTGTAACCCTTGCTCTTTTGCCATTTTTATTGTAACTGGTTCAAATTCTTCTAAAAAAGCTCTACAACAAACTTCTCTACCACATATTCCTATATTAGGATACATTTTCACTTCATCTCTTGGACCTATTTGTCTTAATTCTATTCTTGATTTATACTTTGTAGCAAGAGTTTTTACAAGTTCTCTAAAATCTACTCTATCTTCTGAAGTAAAGTATATAGTTAGCTTAGAAGCATCATATGTATATTCTGCTGAAATAAGTTTCATATCAAGTCCTAGTTTTTCTACTTGAGCTTTACAAAACTTCAATGCATCGTTTGCCATTTCTTTATTTTTCTTGTCTTTTTGTATATCTTGTTTTTCAACGGGTCTAGTCACATTACCAACTTTAGAGTCATTTGGTACCTTGTCTTTGTCTATTAACTTAACAACCCTTGCAATTTCTTCTCCTTGTTCTGTAGAACAAATAAGTAAATCTCCTACTTTAAATATATATTTATCTGTAGATAAGTATGCTAATTTTCCATTTTTTTTAAATCTAACAGCTATAATTTTTTCCACATTATACTCCTCTCAAATAATTTTTACTCAATATTAAATTTTAAACAATGTCTACTAAATTAATAATCATATTATCAATGACTATATCATAATTTCCATTATTTTTCAATCTAGTATTTGCTTTCTCGACAAATTTTGCAGGTAATAATTTTTTATCTCTTTCCATTATAAATTCTAAATATTTTAACATATCCAAATCTTGAAAAATACCATTTGATGCTGTAAGTAAAGCATCTACTACATCATGGTCTTTAATAAGATTAAAAATTTTTTCCACTTGTGAGAATTTTTCAAGTTTATTTTCATCTATTGTCTTCTTTGCACCACCAATTGAACCATTTAAAAATTCTAATATATTATCATTAAGATCAGTATTATACATCTTTTTAACATACTCTTTTAATTTTCCCTTTGAAATTCCTGAAAATCTTATCTGATTAATTCTTGAAATTATTGTTGGTAAAAATGTACTTGAAGTATTAGAAATTATTATAATATGTATATTTTTAGGTGGTTCTTCCAAAGTTTTTAAAAGTGTATTTTGAGCCGCAATATTTAAACATTCGCCATCATCAATTATATAAACTTTTTTTTGTGACATAGCCGGAGCAATGTATATACTATCTATTACTTCTTCTCTTATTTTTTCAACTGATAAATCTTTTTTTGATTCATCTTTTGATACATACTTATAATCTAAACAAGTATCTAAATTATCAGTTTTAAGTATATACTTTGCTAGTTCCCTTGCAAAAGATGCTTTCCCAATACCATTTGGTCCAATAAATAAGTATGCATGAGAAAGTTCATCATTTTTTAATAAATTCTCAAATAATTCTTTTTGTTTTTCGTGTCCAATTATACTTTCAAACATATTATTCTATCCTTTTTAAATTTTACCAAGTCTATTAAGTGGCCAAACTCTTATTCCTACATAACCTGTTACTTTTTCTATTGGAATACATCCAAAATATCTACTGTCTTTACTATATGATCTATTATCTCCCATAACATATATGCAATTTTCTGGAACTACTACGTCTGTA
>HF996762.1:9218-14042 GCA_000433335.1 Clostridium sp. CAG:1219
TCTGTATACTCACCATTAATTGGAGTATATCTCTCTGTTAGATATGTTTCTTCTAATTTTTCATCATTTCTATACACTTCACCATTTTCAGTAATTTTAATATGATCACCTGGAAGTCCTATTACCCTTTTGATGTATTCTGATTTACCAAAGCCTAAAAAATAATAAGTAAATGCACTAAATCCTTTTTTTTCAATAAAGTCTGCTGTTTCATTTTCATTGTGTTTTTTACCTATAACTCTATCTATTGGAGATTCAAATATTATTATATCTTCATATTTTAGTTCCTTTTTAAATACTTTTGATCTCTGAATTGTAACTCTATCTCCTTCTTTTGCAGTTGGAAACATTGAAGTTTGTTTTACGCAAGATATTGTTCCAAAAAAGAAATTAATTATTAAATATATTATATATGCTACAATAAAACATATTACCCACTCTGTAGCTTCTTTTAATACAGCTTGTGCTGTCCATTTTTGTGATTTATTTTTTTCTTTTGATTCTTCCAAATTTATTACCCCTCTTTGTCAATATTAATTTTAACATAAATACCAAAAAAAAACAACAGAAAAGAACTTCTGTTGTTTTTTTTTAACTAATGTATATTTGCACCATTTTCTAGTTTGCCAGCATTTTGATCTAGTACAAGAAGTTTTACAATATCTTCATCTCCTGCTGCAAGTAACATACCTGAAGACTCAACACCTCTTAATTTTGCTTTTTTTAAGTTTGCTACTACAACTACTTGTTTACCTAAAAGTTCTTCTTCACTATAATATTTAACAAGTCCTGAAACTATTTGACGATACTCTGTCTCTCCAAGATCTACTTGTAACTTGTATAATCTGTCTGAGTTTTCCACTTTTTCAACAGATTTTATTTGACCAACTTTTAACTTTATTTTGTCAAGATCATCTATTGTTATTATTTCATTTTCTTCTTTATTTTCTTCCATAACTTTTTTATCCTCTTCTTTTACATTTTCTTCTTTTTTAATTTCAATTCTTGGAAAAAGATTTTCACCTTTTGTTATTTTTGTACCTTCTTTTAACATTCCAAACTCATTTAATCCTTCCCAAGAAGTAAGGCTACTATCACCTAAAATACCTAGTTGTGTAAATATCTTTTCTGGGGTTTCAACAAAATATGGTTGTAATAAAACTGCCACTATTCTTATTGTTTCGCACAAATTATAAAGTACTCTATCTAGTCTTTTTTTCTTTCCTTCTTTTGCTAAAATCCATGGCATAGAAAGGTCAATATATTTGTTAGCATATCTAATAAGTTCCCATATTTTTGTTAATGCTTCATTAATTTTTAGTGAATCCATTTTATTTTCTACTTCTGATTTTAATGAGGTGGCAAGATTCTTTAGTACTTCATCATATTCTTCTTCACCGCTTCCAAGTCTTAATGTACCACCATTATACTTTACCACCATTGCTGTAACTCTACTAACTAGATTTCCTAAATCGTTAGAAAGATCTGAATTAGATTTTTCTAAAAATAATTCCTCTGAAAAATTACCATCTTGTCCTAAAACTACCTCATGAAGTAAAAAGTATCTTAAACTATCTACAGATGTTTCATTTATATACACTCTTGGATCCTTATAATTACCAAAAGATTTAGATATTTTTGCACCATCTACTACTAGCCATCCATGTCCAAATACTTTATTTGGAAGTGGGATATCTAGTGCCATTAACAGTGCTGGCCATATTATACTATGAAATCTAAATATTTCCTTACCAACCAAATGTAAATCTGCTGGCCAGTATTTTTTAAACAAGCTATCATCATCTGACATATATCCTAATGCTGATATGTAATTGCTTAATGCATCTATCCATACATAAACTGTTTGTTTTTTATCAAATGGTACTTTTATTCCCCAGTTTACACTAGATCTAGATACACAAAGATCTGTAAGCCCTTTTTTTATAAAGTTTTCCATCATTTCATTTTTTCTTGAAATTGGCTCTAAAAATTCTGGATGTTCTTCATAATACTTAATTAGTCTGTCTTGATATTTTGATAATTTAAAGAAATAATTTTCTTCTTTTACAATTTCTACATCTCTACCACAATCTGGGCACTTTCCATCTACAAGTTGACTTTCTGTCCAGAACGACTCGCAGGGAGTACAGTACTTTCCTTCATATGATGAAAGATAAATATCTCCGCTGTCATACAATTTTTGGAATATTTTTTCTACGCATTTTACATGCTCTTCATCTGTTGTACGTATGTATTTGTCATACTTTACTCCTAGTTTATTCCATAAATCTTTAGTATCTTCTACTATCTCGTCAACATATTGTTTTGGAGTTTTAGATACTTCAGCTGCTTTTTTTTCTATTTTTTGGCCATGTTCATCTGTACCTGTCATAAAAAAGACATCATAACCTTTTAATCTTTTATATTTTGCAATTGTATCCGCTACAACTGTACAATAGCAATGTCCAACATGAAACTTACCACTTGGATAATATATTGGGGTAGTTATATAATACTTTTTGTTTTCCATTTAAATTCCTTCCTTTTTATATTCTGCTACAGCCATGGCAATAGCATTATCTTTTACGTGTGAAATACTGACGTCAACTTCTATATCTTTATTTTTTAAAAATTCACTTATATTGCTTCTTAAGAATTTAACATATGGTCTTTCCTTAAGTCCTTCATCATTTATTATTTCCACATCTAAAAAATCAAATTCTATATTATTTTCAATAAATATTTTAGATAGTGCTTTATATACTGCCTCTTTTGCCGCAAATTTTCCAGCATATCTTTGATATTTATAATCTGAATTTATTTTTTCTATTTGTGATATTTCATTCTCTGAAAAAACCTTTTTAATAAAACCTGGTGTAGAAGTTATTGCATCTTTTATTCTATAAACCTCCACTATATCAGTGCCACAATAAAACGCCATTTTTCACTCCATTTTCTTTAATTTTTACACATATATCTTACACTTATTTTGCTCTAAAGTCAAGAATTTATCAAGTTTTTGAGTTTTTGGAGGAAAAAGTATTGATTTTTCTTTTTTTAAATGCTATAATTAAGAAGTCAAACGGGATGTAGCGCAATTGGTAGCGCACGTGGTTTGGGACCATGGGGTTGCAGGTTCAAGTCCTGTCATTCCGACCATATTTTTGCCTTTTTTAAGGCTTTAAAAAGCAGTCGAAGAATGTTTATTTCTAAACATTCTTCTTATTTTTACTTTTTTAAAAACTTCCACAACATGTATGCAAATACAGAAAATTTTTTCCTATATTTACTGCTGGAAAATCTTTTCTTTAAAAATTCTCATTAGCTTTATTTTCTCCTATTTTTAAATATTTTGCTATATCTTTTACTGTTAAATTTACCCAAGGATTATCTAGTTTTTTATATGCTATTTATCCAAACTCTCTCTTTCCTTCTTTTCTAATACATCTCGAATTAACTTTAATTACACTAAAAGATATTACTGAAATTACTCCTAATGAATAACTTAAAATTGATAATATAATATAATTTAGCATTATATAACTAATCAAAAAAAAGAATATATTATTTATTCCAATGACATTAAAAATAATGAGGTTATAATTTTTAATTATTTCCAAGACAAAAATGATTATTTAATAAAAACAATCAAAAAATATATTGACGGTATAAAAATAGATGTAACGCTATATCATGAAATAAATAAAAAATAATTGTTTTTTATTTACAATTAATATATAATATACATGATTTTTAAGGAGAATTTTATGAAAAAAAATATTATAATACTATTCAGTTTTATATTACTAATAGTAATATTAGCAGTTTTTATAACATTAGAAATAATTAATATGAATAATAAAGATAAATTTAAAGAATCTACTATTAGTCTTAATAGTATAAATAAAGAAAAGAAGGCAAAACAAAAGGAATTGGAAGACCAAGAGAAAATCGAAATTGAAGAACAGGAAAAACTCTGGGAAAAAGGCGAAGAATTATATATGACAATTAATAATAAAACTATTACTTGCTCTAAAAATATACAATATCTAAGTATCGATGAAAATTCCTCAAAAGATTATAAAAATTCTTATTTTAATCAACTATGGAATGAATTAAAAACAGAAAAATTGGAATTTGATTTAAATGAAAATGTATTAGCCAATTTACAAATTAGCAGACTAGGATATCCCAGTGATGATTTGAATTTTACTATACTTGAGACTGTAAGCTTCAGAGAAAATGGAACATACGAAATAATGTATTCAAGCCCTTTCTATTATAAAAATGAAAACAAAAATAAAATGATATCTATAAATACTGCTAATAAAGGAAAATCTATATTAGGTTACAAAATTCTAATAACAGATGAAAATAATACTTTTGAAAAATATTACTTATATAGAATAGATGTTCAGTAAAAAATATTTTGTTCATCAGTCTTTTCTTTGAATTTATTTTTTGAATTTAAGTTTAGTTGCTTCCTTGGCAATTATACTGTTTGCAACTTTTGGATCTACTCATCTTTTTGGTATAGACTTCTTTATTGCGTATCAAATTATGACATTGTGTCAATGTTTATGTTCAAATAGTGAAAAAAAGCGACTAAAAAAGTGCTTTTCCAAAAAAAGATCTACAACCATGACAAAAGGTGAACCTCTATTGAGATTCACCTTTTTTATTTATAGAACTTAGCTATGCACCTTTTAAATTGCCTGAAAGTAAGTTCTAATGTGATAGAATAATCTGCTATGAATAAAATATACGTTAGGGTACCTTAGTTATATTTAATTCAGCTCTTAGACCGCTGTCTGTTTGAGCTAG
>HF996762.1:14153-18080 GCA_000433335.1 Clostridium sp. CAG:1219
ACATGTGAAGTAAGTTACTAGGGCTGGTCTCTTATTTTCATAAGTTCCTCCATCTGTTTCACGTAGACTATAAATATAGTCTAATTTCCATTAGCCCTCTGATCGCTGATCGTTTGAGGCTTATTACCTGCAGCCGCTGTTTCAAATTAACTATAACTTAAGTTTAAAACGGGGGCTCTAATTATGCAAACCCACTCCTTTCAAAATTATTTTAAAGGTACTCTCGTTAAGTACACGTTTATTATAGCACATTTTTTTGTTTATGTCAACATTTCACGTCTATTTTTCAATATTTACTTAATATATAAAAATAAATTTATATTCCTTTTTCCCTCTTTAATTATTTTTAAAAAGTTGAGTAAAATTATATCTAACATTTTACGATACATAATTATTACTCTTTTAAAATAGATATACTTTAAAGTATACTTTAAAATCTACAGCATACCATTATAGAATTCAATGCTAGCTTTACTTCCTCATTTTTCTTAACTATAATTAGCTCCATACTATCCGATGAATATTCTATGTTGTCCACCTCTTTAAAGTGTAAATATATCATCTGCAAATAACTTACCTCCGTTATAACATATATTTTTAATTCATTCTCTTTTAAAATTGCCAAGAAATTATCATCATATAATACTTTGTCACATTTATTAGAAAGTAACCCATTATAATGATTAGAATATTCTTCTACTAAATTGTTTTCAAAAATAAATTTAATATCTGTATCATTAAAATCGAAAATATACTTTACACCTTCTGTATACAATAGGTCATTTATATATAAATCGCCATTATTCATTAAAGAAATTACATTATTTAATGAATCTAATAATATATCTTTAATTTTTTCACTATTTGGAAATAAATATTTCTTTTCCTTTAAATATTCAATTCTTTTTTGTACATTTTTAATATATATATTGAATCTATTTATATCTGTATTTTCAGATCTCTTATTTTTAAATTTCTTTTTTGATTAAAAGATACATATTTCTTATTACCAAAACTTTTGAATAGAACTGGAATAAAATTTCCAACTGTATGATTTAATTCCAGAAATTTTTTAACCTCAATAAAATACTCTTCTTTATATTTAGAATTACTTTTTAAAAATTTTAAATAACAATCTACGATTTGCTTAAAGGAATTCATCGTATCACCACGATAGTCAAAGTTTATTCCATTAGTTAAGCAATACTTATTTTTAGAGTTCATCTGATTTTGCAGTTTTCTATTGTCATTAAGAACATAATCGAAGGTAATCATATATACCATAACACTTCTTAAACTAACATCACAATCAATATCTAAATTACTTGCTAATCTTTTATAAAGCAATATTTTTTATAACTGTTAAAATTTGTAATATCCTCATTTGTAAAAAATATTCTATTTTCAATTTCTACATGCTTTCTAAATTTATCTTTCCATTCATTTTTTACATCATATTCTTTAAATTCCTCTACTGTAGAATTTCTTAAAACATCTAGTTAGTTTTTCTTCAATTTGACTTTTATTCATATTAATATTACCTCACTTAATCTCATAATAACATCTTATGTTATTATAAATCAAATATAAAAAAATCAATCTACCTGGTCACATAATGTACTGTAAAGTATAAAAAAAGTAGCACAAATGCGTGCTACTTTTACCTAATCTTTTAATTTTAATCCATCTTTAAATGATTCTACTATACATTCTAGCTTCAATGTATACTCTTGAATTATTGGTGCATCAACAAAATTTGATTTTATAACATGTACTCCTGACTTTAATATTTTATCCTCATAATTTCCTGATACTACACCAAAATAGTCTGATATTTCCACAGTATTTTTATTAGCAAACCCAACAGTAAATGCACCTTTAAGTTCTAAATTATCTGTTGTTTTATGCTTAGAAAGAGAAATATATATTTTTCCATAATCATGTATTCCTCCCCATGCAGCGTTCATTACGTCTGCTTTTCCATCCTTGTCATAAGTTCCAATCATTAAAACTGGAAGTGGCAAAAAATTCATTTTATTTCCTAAATATTTTCTCATAATTTTTCCTACCTGTATATTATACAACTTAATGTTTACTACAAGTCAATATTTTTTAAAATTTTTATTACTTCTCTACTTTCAAAAAGTTAAAATGTTTTTCAGTACCCCTCAAATTTTCTTTAATGCTTAAAAAATATAATCATTGCATGACATTTTACACTGACACTATTTTATTATTTCTACTTGACTATTTAACTTACATACATTATTTTGAATAACTGTATAAAATAAAGTTTTATATTCTACCTGTTCATCTCCATATATCTTTTCATAAGCAAATCTTGGAACTTGGTGGTATTCCAAAACCGCTATATAATCTGTTACAGTGAATATTCCAAATAATGATACAATACATAAAACAACAGCAAAAATTTGTAAGAATTTATTTGCAACTACTGATTTTATCTTGAAGTAAAATGAAATAATAAAGATAATAGCACCAATAATTGAATATTTACCTCCCCAACCGCTATCATTTGGAAATATCGCAAATGCGGAAATTATTATAAATATCCCAAAGGCCATAAAAAATATATTTGCTACCTTTTTCTTTTCTATTTTTACTTCATTTTTACTATATTCAGCCATTTTCACTGCGGTATCTATTTCATTTTGATTCTTACTTTCATTTTTTCTCTCTCCGTCCACAATTTCTGGAATACTAACATTATAAAATTGAGCTATATAAGTAAGCAGGCTAATATCTGGCATATTATTGCCATTTTCCCACCTAGATACAGTTCTATTTGAAACATTCAACTCTTCTGCAAGATCTTCTTGAGTTATATTTTTCTCTTTACGCAATTCCTTTAAAAAATTTCCTATCTTTTTTTGGTCCATACATACTCCCCCTTTCATCAATATTTTATATTAATTATATATCAATTAACACGACATGAAGTGAGAAATGTAAATATTATAACATAAATAACTATTTATATAAAAAAACTAACCATTAAAAAGTTAATAGTTAGGTTCAGAAAATTGGCTTGAGGGAAAAAAATTTAGTTCAAGTGCTAGTGACACAGAAATTAAAAGTTGGTTAACTAGCCTAAATTTATTATAGAAAGAATTGGTTATTATGAAACAAACTGCTGGAAGAGATATACTTGGAAATTTAGCACCAGAATTTGCTAGATTAAATGATGACGTATTATTTGGTGAGGTTTGGTCAAGAGAAGATAAATTATCTCTTAGAGATAGAAGTATGATAACAATAAGTGCTCTTATGGCACAAGGATTATTTCCACAACTAAAATCACATATAAAGCTTGGAATGAAACACGGAATTACAAAAGAGGAAATGGTAGAAATGGTAACTCAACTTTCATTTTATACAGGTTGGGCAAAAGCATGGAGTACCTTTCCTATAATAGATGAAATATATAATAGTAAGGAGTAAATTAAAATGAAAACTTTTACAGTATTTATAGTTATACATAAAATATGGGCAATACAAGAAAAATACAAAACTCCGTAAATTATTGACAAAATCGATCCTAAAAAACTTTTAAATATAAATAATAAAAAAGTAGAGAAATTTGTGATATAATGGTGAAAATTGCGTTATTATATGTTACAATAAAGTGCAAAGCAAAATAAAAAATATTAGTATTTGCTTATTTGTGGAACGGAGTAGGTACAAATGAAAAATGATACTAAAAATTTAAGTAAGCTAATTAAATATTATAAAAAGTATAAATTTTTCTCTATACTAGTTGTTGCATTAAGTTTAGGATATGCAGGAATATCATTATTATCACCAATATATGAAGGAAAATTGTTAGGTTATTTTGAAAACTTTAATAAAGAAAACATTTTAAAAACAGCATTATTTTTAATGGCATTAAGAATTATAATTGAGATA
>HF996762.1:18096-19624 GCA_000433335.1 Clostridium sp. CAG:1219
CAAACTTATGGTCAAGAGTAGTTTTGAAATTGAATGGAAAAGTTAATTTTGATTTAAAAAGTGATATGTTAGAAAGCTTAACAAACTTTGAAGTAAAAAATTTTGATAATACAAATTCGGGGCTTTTTATATCAAGATTAAATAAGGATACTACTGAATTATCGGAACTATTTGATTATATAACAGACGATTTATCTGGTGTAATACTTAATGTTAGTTTTATAGTTTATGTTTCTTATCTCAATATATATTTAGGTTTATATTTGATTTTAAATGTAATATTTATTTATATTTTGACATCAAAAAAATTATATTATTATAAAAGTGCAAAAAAAGATTATAAAGAAAAAGATGAAAAAGTTGTAGGATTATACACAGATGTAATAAGAGGAATAAGAGAGATTAAAGATCTTAATTTAAAATCAATAGTTTTAAGAGATGTTAATAAAAGACAAACAGAAACAATAAAAGCAGAAATAAAAAGTATACATACTAAAAGAACTTGGAATAGGTGGATAAAAGCATTCCAACATATATTAGACTTTATTTTTATATTACTATCAGTTTACTTTATTATAAATAATACACTTCAAATCAGCTCATTTATGATAATTTTTCTATATAAAAATAAAGTGTTAGATTTAATAGATTATATATCAGAAATAAGAGAAAAATTAGCGGATGGAAAAGTTTCTGCTTCAAGAGTGTTTGATATAATTACATATAATTCTTTTAGCAAAGAAATTTACGGAACAACAAAATTAGATAATATAAAGGGAAATATAGAGTTTAAAAAAGTAGAATTTAAATACAATTCAAATAAATTGTTTGAAAATTTGACTTTCAAAGTTGAACCAAACAAGATGATTGCAATCGTTGGTAAAAGTGGAGAGGGAAAATCAACTATTTTGAAATTGATAAGTAAAAGTTATAGTGCAAATAGTGGAGAAATATTGATAGATAATCACAATATAAATGACTTATCAGAAGAAACTATAAAAAATAGCATATCAGTAGTTTCTCAATCCCCTTACATTTTTAATTTATCAATAAAAGAAAATATTAAATTAGCTAATTCAAATGCGACAGACAATGAAATAATAGAAGTCTGTAAAAAAGCACAAATTCATGATGTTATTACATCAATGAAAGATGGTTATAATACTCTTGTTGGAGAAAATGGAGCTATTTTAAGTGGGGGCCAAAAACAAAGAATTGCTATTGCAAGAGCCTTAATAAAAAAATCAAAGATAATTTTACTAGATGAGGCCACAAGTTCATTAGATAATAATAATCAAGAAAAAATAAAAAATGTTATTAAAGATTTAGCAAGCGACCATACAATTATTATTGTTGCACATAGATTAAGTACAATAGTAGATTCTGATAATATTTTTATTATAGACAAACACAAAATAAGTGCTAGTGGAACGCATAATGAATTAATGAAAAATTGTGCTGAATACAGAAATTTGTATGAGATAGAAGAGTAAGTAGATTAATATTTAATTTGATAGTAATAATAATT
>HF996763.1:0-2843 GCA_000433335.1 Clostridium sp. CAG:1219
CTTCCAACGTTTAATTCAAATGTTATAGAATTAAATTTACATAGAATAGAAGATCTTTCTGAAAGATTTGTTTTGTTTAATGATGATTTCTTTTTGTTAAAGCCTACAAAACCAGAAGATTTTTTTGTAAGTGGTATCCCAACAGATGTATATGTGGAGTATACACAACTTGCATCTTTTTATAATGATACTCATTTTTTTATGAAAGCTAATATTCTTGCCATCATAAATAAACACTTTAACAAAAAGGAATTTGTTAGAAAAAACTTTCATAAAATTATAAATAAAAAGTATGGAAAATTTAATTTGAAAACTTGGCAATCTCTTGGATTTAAAAATAAGTTTTGTGGATTTTGGAATTTTCATTCTCCACAAGCTTATTTGAAAGAAACATTTAGAAAAATATGGGATTTAGAAGGAGATGCACTAGATGCTTCGTGTTACAACAAATTTAGAGAGTCAACAGATCTTGGACATTATCTATGTAGATATTGGCAGATGGTTGAAGGAAATTTTGTTCCAAAGAAAGATGAGAGTAAGTACCTTACATATCTAGATGATAACACTAAAAACATAAGCGAAATTAATAGTAATAAATATAAATATGTATGTATAAATGATGCATACACACATATAGATTTTGAGAAAGCTAAAAAAGAAATAAATGAAGCACTAGACAACCTATTGCCAGAAAAATCTAATTTTGAATTGTAGGTGGCAATATATGATAAATAATAGAATAAGTAAATATTCAAGTAATATAGATTTTGTGATTTTATGGGTTGATCCAAGCGATAATAAATGGCAGAAACAAAAAGAAAAATATGATTTGCTCAGTGGTGACAAAAGAAAAAATAGATTTAGGGATTTTGAAAATTTACAATATTTATTTAGAGGAATAGAAAAATATGCACCTTGGGTAAATAAAATATTTTTTATAACTTGGGGGCATGTGCCATCTTGGCTTAATACAGAAAATGAAAAAATAAGAGTAGTTAGGCATGATGAATTTATACCTAAAAAATATCTTCCAACGTTTAATTCAAATGTAATAGAAATGAATCTTCACAATATACAAGAACTTTCAGAAAAATTTGTACTATTAAATGATGATATTTTTATTTTAAGAAAATTAAATAAAAAAGACTTTTTCCACGATGACTTGCCAAATGATATGTATATAGAATATATAAAAGAAAATCCAAGTTTTCGTCATAATATAATGAAGAAAAACTACTTACAAATAATAAATAAATATTATGATAAAAAGGATTTTATTAAAAAGTATAAGAAAAAGATATATAGTATAAAATATGGAGTAAAAGGATTAATTTGTAATTATAAAAATCAAAGAAAAGAAGAATTTCAAGATTTTTATACTGACCATTTATCAAGATCATTCTTAAAATCTACTTTCAGTGAGGTATGGGGAAAAGAAAATGAAATTTTAGATATTGCGTGCTTTAATAGATTTAGAGCAGATAATGATATTGGACAAACACTTTGCAGATATTTTCAGCTATTATCTGGAAATTTTTATCCATCAAAAAGTCTTGGAAAATATTTTGAAATACAAAATGATACATCAAAAATAGAGCAGGTTATAAAGAGCAGAAAATATAAAATGATATGTATAAATGATGTAAAGGAAGAAATTGATTTTGAAAATATTAAAAAAAATATAAATAGCGCATTTGATAAGATTTTTGATGAAAAATCAAAATTTGAAAGGTAAATTTGTAATTTAAATACATTTTACCTTTTTTGTTTGCTTTTTGAACTAAATTATAGTAAAATATTATCGTTAAAATAAAGGAGAATAAGATGATAGGTGTAAATGGCGTAACGCTAAGATTTGGAAAAAGAACTTTGTTTGAAGATGTAAATATAAAATTTACTGATGGAAATTGTTATGGAATAATTGGCGCAAATGGAGCAGGAAAATCCACATTTTTAAAAATACTTTCAGGAGAAATAGAACCATCTCAAGGAGAAGTATATACATCTGGTAAAGAACGCCTTGGAATATTAAAACAAGATCATTACATGTATGAAGATGTTAGAGTAATAGACGTTGTAATTAGGGGCAATGATAAACTTTATAAAATAATGCAAGAAAAGGATGCACTTTATAGTAAAGAAGACTTCTCAGATGAAGATGGAATAAGGGCAGGAGAGCTTGAAGCTGAGTTTGCTGAACTTAATGGATGGATGGCTGAAACTGACGCTGCCGAACTTTTAAATGGACTTGGAATAGAAAATGAATTTCATGAAAAATTAATGAGAGAACTTACAGGTGCACAAAAGGTAAAAGTTTTACTTGCACAGGCCCTATTTGGAAATCCAGATGTCTTAATACTAGATGAGCCAACAAACCACTTGGATATAGCTGCAATAGAATGGCTGGAAGAATTTTTAATTAATTTTGAAAATACAGTTATTGTCGTATCCCATGATAGACACTTTTTAAATAAAGTATGTACACATATTGCTGATATTGATTATGGAAAAATAAAATTATATGTAGGAAATTATGATTTTTGGTATGAATCTAGTCAACTTGCTTTAAAACAAATGAAAGAGGCAAATAAGAAAAAAGAAGATAAAATAAAGGAACTTGAAGACTTCATAAGGCGTTTTAGTGCAAATGCATCTAAGTCTAAACAGGCAACATCAAGAAAGAAAACTTTAGAAAAAATAGTACTAGATGAAATTGTACCTTCAACTAGAAAATACCCATATATAGAATTTAAACCAGAAAAACAATCTGGAAAAGAAGTTCTAGAAGTGGATAACATATCTAAAAAAATAGATGGTGTAGATGTATTAAAAAATGTATCATT
>HF996763.1:2874-4260 GCA_000433335.1 Clostridium sp. CAG:1219
TAAAAGGAGATAAAATAGCCCTTGTTGGAAGTAATTCTATAGCTAAAACTACTTTATTTAAAATATTAATGGGTGAACTTGAAAAAGACAAAGGAAAAATAACTTTTGGATCTACTATAAAAAAAGGATATGTTCCTAATGATAATACAAAGTATTTTGAATCAGATAAGAGTATAACAAAGTGGCTTGGTGATGAAACTGGAATAGAGGATGAAACAATTCTTAGAAGTTTCCTTGGAAGAATGTTATTTTCAGGAGATGAAGCATTAAAATCTGTAAATGTTCTTTCAGGTGGAGAGAAAGCAAGATGTATGATGTCAAGGGTAATGTTACAGGATCCAAATTTAATATTTTTAGATGAACCAACAAACCACTTAGATTTGGAGAGTATTACATCGCTTAATAATGGTCTTATTCGTAGTACGGCAGAAATTATATTTGTTTCTCATGATCATCAGTTTACTCAAACTGTTGCAAATAGAATAATAGAAATAACGGAAAATGGTGTGATAGATAAAAGAATGACTTATGATGAATACTTGGAACAAAACCATGATAAAATGAAAAAAGAAATAAACTTTTAGTTTTTTAGTGTCAAAAATCTTTGACACTTTTTTTATATTTTTTTGCAAAAGTATTGCATTTTATAAAAGTTTATGTTATCATAATTAAGTAGTTGATGCTCCAGTAGCTCAGTTGGATAGAGCAACGGCCTTCTAAGCCGTGGGTCGGGCGTTCGAATCGCTTCTGGGGCACCATAATGTATTTTTTTTATTAATAGAATAGATAATAAAAAAATCATCCTGGAAAGGATGATTTTTTTGATGTCAAGGAAAATCACGGGGTATACCCGTAATTTTTTATTGCTTAATAATGATATTAAAATCGTAGGAATGAAAAGTAGTTTCATATTTATCTAATAATATAAAAAAATTAATTAAATCTTTTAAAAATAGTCGTATAATTGCATTTGATCATTTTGTCTATGCCGACAAAATGGTTCAAATAGGTTCTGGCGCTAAAAAAGAAATTAAAGATTAAAAGTTAACCTGTTATGCTTGTTACTTAATAGTACAAAATTGAGATAGTATAAAAAAGTAATTGCACTAGCCAAACATATTTTGCAGTTTATACCAGAAAATAGGAGATTAATGAAAAGGAAGTATGTACTGCTCATAATAAAATAGGTAAAATAGTTAGAAAGGCAATAAAAGAAGCTGGTGGAACTATGCTAGAAAATTTGCCTACACCTAAAAAGAGCTTAAAGCAATAAAAAAAGAATAGGAAAATGCTAGATAAAAAATGTAAGTGTATATTAGTTAGGAGAAAAAATAATAAAAATAATAAAAATCAATCATATATAATTGTTTTTTTTCTTTATATATA
>HF996763.1:4291-25727 GCA_000433335.1 Clostridium sp. CAG:1219
ATACTCCAAAGTAATAGGGGGAATTGATATGACTATTGAAGAAATATATGATGCTATAAAAAGTGAAACATGTATAAAATCATACAAAATAAATAAGGAAAAAGTGGATAATTTAACTATATTTGATAGTAAATTTGGAGGAATTCCATATTGGGATTTTTCAAAAGAATACCCAACAGATAGTAAAGAAGAAAAATTAAAATTATTAGCACAAATAAATTTTGAAAAAGAAAATTTTAACGACTTCAGATTGCCAAAAAAAGGAATCTTGCAATTTTTCATATCATCAAATGATGATGTGTACGGAATGAATTTTGATGAACAAGATAAGCAAACTAATTGGAGAGTAATTTATCATGAAAATGTAAATTATGATGTAACAGAAGAAGAGATAAAAAATAAAGATGTAAAAACTTTAAAAGATGTAACACCCAATTATGTTCCTTTTACTGATACATATAAAATTAATTTTGAAGTATGTGAGGAAGTAATGAACTGTAATGAAAATGGATTTAGAGCTTTAGTAGCAAGAATATTAAAGGATAAATTTAATGTTATAGTTGAAGAAAAGAAAGTAGAAGAGTATTTAGAACAAATAGACGAGAAATTTTATAAAAGGTTTGAAAATTGGGGACACAAATTATTAGGTTATCCAGCTTTTACTCAATCAGATCCAAGAGATTATAAAGTTAAATATGGAAAGTATGATACTTTGCTTTTACAAATAGATTCAGAGGACGATATTATGTGGGGAGATTGTGGAGTAGCTAACTTCTTTATTAATAAAGATGATTTATTAAATAAGAAATTTGATAATATTTTATATAATTGGGATTGCTGTTAGTTGTTAGTATTAGGTAAATGTAATAGTAAGCACGTTATACAATAAATTGTACTAAATTTTAAAAATCGGACATTTTTTATTAAGGGCTAGTAAATTTGAGAATGAATCTTGGTTGTACAAGATTCATTTCTTTTTTTTTATATTAAAGAAAACTACAGCTTGTATATGATGATTTTATAATAAGCTACATAATATTGACATATGAACGAAAAAATGTTATAATCTTTAGCGTAAGAAAGTAACAACAAAGCCATAATTATAGCTTTGATTATGGTCAGCCACAAGGAGGTAGTAACAATGAATAATAGAGATAACATTTCTGTGGATCTTGCCGAGTATTTTATACGGGCAAGAAATCTTGCAACAGAGATAAAGGATCTTTTAGCACCAGTAAATACAATTGACTTTTTGCTTGCGCAGCTTATGGACATTGACAGTCTTCTTTCTATTTATGATGAAGAAAATGTCAGTGAAAATAACTTTAAAGTGAAGGTAAAAACAGATTTCTTAACCGTATATGCTGGACTGCATAGTCATTCTAAAATGTTCACAGAAGCGTATGGTTGCTCTTACGATAAAATGAAAAAAATGCTTGACTTGGCAAAAAACACAATGTCAGATGTATATGATGAGGAATGTATAGTTACAAGTGCAACCACATCCCACTTCGATGACGATTTATCAGATGTTATAAATAAATCGTTGCAGCTCTGTGAGATAAATGGAAAGTGTTCAGTTACAACGGCGACATTCCTTCATACAATTTTTTCTGATGAGAATTCAAGAGCTGTTAAGTTCATTCAGAAATACTTTAAGTATGACTTAAAAGACCTTAGGGAATATCTTGTGGAAAGTGGTGCTGTAATTGAAAATACTAGTAGTTATTCTGGAGTCCCTTCAAATATTTCGAGCTTTTCAAGATGTTTGAATGACACAATAACCCCAGGTGAACCTTGCAGTATTTTATGCAGGGATAAAGAAATACAAGCAGTCTGGAATATTCTTGGTAAGAAAACCAAGAAAAATGCTATGCTGGTTGGTGAAGCGGGTGTAGGTAAGTCGGCAATAGTAGAGGCCATCGTACACAGGATAATAAATAAAACCTGTCCAGAGAAATTTTATGGCTTTAATGTTATAGAGGTGTCTGTAAATTCGATGATATCTGGCACTAAATATCGTGGTGAATTTGAAAAAAAGGCAGACGATTTAATCCAGTACATTGAGAGTCATGATAAATTAATAATCTTCATTGACGAAATACATCAAATATTTGGAGCAGGTAGTTGTGAAGACTCAGGTGTGGATCTTAGCGGTGCTTTAAAATCACTTCTTGCAAGAGACAAGGCCATATTTATTGGCGCTACAACTGTAGATGATTATCAAAGATCGTTTTCACGTGACTCTGCAATGAAGCGTAGATTCCAGCCTGTTTATGTAAGAGAACCTTCAATACAGGACGTGTCTAAAATGATTATGTCGAAGCTTGAAGAACTTATGAAATTTCATAAAATAACCGTAAGTTCAGATGTACTCAAGTACACAACTATCGTAGCTAAAGCCATGAATTCTAATGCTAAAAACCCAGATTTGACACTTGATGTGCTTGATAGAGCAATGACAATTGCTGAGATGCGTGGATGTAAAAGACTCTCAAAAGAGCACGTAAAGATGGTTTTTGCAGAAAACTATAAAATGTTAAATACCATGGATGAGGAGGAAAAGAAGGTTGTAGCTTGGCACGAGGCGGGACATTTTGTAGCAATGTTACTTAGCAGTCACATTGTGGATCAAAAATTAATATTGGCCTCAATATTCCCTACAGGAGATGCAAATGGCATAACGTTATTCGAAGCAACGGACAAAATAGCTTCTTACGATGATGCCTATATCGAAGAAAGTGTAGGAAGACTTCTTGCTGGAAGAATATCGCAGGGATTTATAAGGACAGGTTACGATGCTGGTGCAATATCAGATCTTGAAGTTGCAACCAAATGGCTCACAGACAGAATAATGAAGTATGGTATGGATGAAGAGTTCATGAATATTTCTTTGTTTGCTGTTTGTGATGATCAGAATAAGTTAATCCTTACAGAGAGTGACAAGCAGAAAATTATGTCGATAGCAAAAAGAAAAGTAGATGAAATCTACAAAAAGACAGAAAAATTACTTCTTGAAAACAAGGACATAATCGAACTTGTAGCAGGTGTGCTTCTTAAAGAAGGTGTTGTTACAGCAAGTCAGATCAAGGAAAAATTAAAGAAATAAATTCATTTTACAGGCGAGTAAATTTTACTCGCCTGTTCATTTTTACTGGACTTTTTTTACATAATATATTATAATGTAATGTATATTGAATAAAACTTTAGTGTAAAAGGAGAAATTATGGTAATAGATTATGTAAAAATAAAAGTGAAAGCAGGAAATGGTGGTAATGGTGCTAGAACTTTTAGAAGGGAAAAATATGTGGCTGCTGGTGGACCAGATGGTGGGGACGGCGGAAAAGGTGGCAGTATTTATTTAAAGGTAGATGATAACACGTCAACACTTCTTGATTTTAGATATAAAAAAGAATTTAAAGCAGATGATGGAAAGAACGGTGCTGGTGCTAGATGTTCTGGAATATCTGGAAAAGATTTATATATAAGTGTACCAAAAGGTACTATAGTAAAAGATTGTGATAAAGGAAAAATAATAGCTGATATGTCACATGACGGTGATACTGTTTTAGTTGCAAAAGGTGGAAGAGGCGGTAGAGGAAACCAACATTTTGCTACTTCTACAAGGCAAGTTCCAAATTTCTCAGAAATGGGAGAAAAAGGTGTTGAGAAAAACTTAGAACTAGAACTTAAAATGATAGCAGATGTTGGGCTTATAGGATATCCTAATGTCGGAAAATCTACTCTTATATCTGTTGTGTCATCTGCAAAGCCTAAGATCGCAAATTATCATTTTACTACACTAGAGCCTACTCTTGGAGTTGTAAAATCAAAATCAGGTCAAACTTTTGTAATGGCAGATATTCCAGGTATTATAGAAGGGGCAAGTAGTGGAGTTGGACTTGGACATAAGTTTTTAAAACATGTAGAGAGAACTAGAATTTTATTACATGTAATTGACGTTACGGGGAGTGAAGGAAGAAATCCAGCTGAAGACTTTTATAAAATTAACTCAGAACTTTTAAAGTATGGTGATATACTAAGCTCTAAAAAGCAAATTGTTGTTGCAAATAAAATGGATAGTCTTCAAAATAAAAGCAATTTAGAAGAACTTGAAGAAGTTTGCAAAAAGGAAAAATTAAAGCTTTTTAAGATTTCTGCAGCAACAAAAGATGGTGTTGATGAATTGATAGATTATGTAGCAGAATGTCTAAGTGGAATAGAAAAACAAGATATTGTTGAAATTGATGATGATTATGAAATAGTTGATGAACAAAATGATAATAGCTTTGAAGTAGTAAAGAAGAAAGATACATACTATGTTACTGGCCCCATGATAGAACGTATAATGAGCAAAGTAAATGTTTTTGATGTTGAGTCTCGTGCTTATATGCAGTCAATGCTTGAAAAACTTGGCGTAATGAAAAAGGTAAGAGAACTTGGACTAAAATCTGGAGAAACAATTGATATTATTGGATACCAAATGGAGTATAATGATTAAAAAAGAGGATTTTTCCTCTTTTTTTTCTTGAATTATAAAATAAAAATTGTTAAAATTTCTCTTAAAATGTTAGGAGGGATTTTTATTTTAGATAATATATTAAAAATTATAAAAAAACACAATAAAATATTTATTTTAGTATTAATATTAATTTTAGTCTGTAGGGTAGTATATAGCATTTATTTATATGAGGCAAAATATAAAAATTCTAACGAAAATGAGAAATTTGAGGTAAAAATAATCTCACTAAAAAGTTATTCTAAAGATAAAGTGTCTTATATTGTAAAATATGATAAAAATAAATTTTTACTTAATATATTTAAAAATGATGAAGATAAAAACATTGAAAAATCTGAAAAAGATGTATTAAAGTATGGTGATATACTAGTTGTAAGAGGAAAGATATCCATACCAGAATTACTAGGGAATCCTTATGAAGTTAACTATAAAAAAAATCTTAATTCAAATGGAATATGTGGAATAATTAATACTTATAAAATTCTTAATGTGGAAGAAAATAAAAAAAATGATATATTATCATTAATTTTTTCTTATAGAGCAAGGTATGAAGAAAAAGTAGTAGAAAACTTACCAGTAAACGAAGGCGAACTGCTAAAATCAATCTTATATTCAAGTAAAATTATGTTAGATGAAAATATTAAAAACAATATAAGTAATATAGGAATTTCACATATTCTTGTTGCATCCTCTGGAAGTTTTATAATGGTACTTAAGTTAGTAGAAAAATTAAGAAAATTTTATAGCAAATATTTCATAAAACTTTTACAGATATTTTTCTGTATAGTTTTGTTTATATTCTCAGAGTCGCAACTTTCGACATTTAGAGCATTAATTATAGTTATAATATCTATATTGTCTCAAGATAAAATCTCAAAAATAAATAAAATATTTATTTCAATTTATATTCTTTTGCTGTATAATCCGTACAATATTTTTAATATTAGTGTTATATTTTCTTATCTTGCAATACTTGGGGTAACATTTTTATATGACGAGATAAGAGCATTTAATAATTTTAAAACAGAGAGGTTGCTCTTTAGGCTAGGGATAAATAACAAATACATGAAAAAAATTTTTATATTTATTAGCCAAAGTTTTAGTCTAACACTATCAATTTTATTATTTTCTCTTCCAGTTCAAATATGTTTATTCAATTCGTTTAATATTATGATATTTTTATCAAATATAGTTGTTGTTCCACTTGTTTTTATAGTACGTTTTTTAGGGTACATATCAATTTTTTTTGTATATATTTTTAATATTTCAGATATTTTAATAAACTCACTTTATATTCCATTAAGGGTATTAATTTCTATATGTGAGGTATTATCTTCTAAAAATATTCAAATTAGCATTGCATCATTTAGTGTATTTTCTATTATTTTATATTACTCAACGCTTACACTATTTATAATTAAAGTAAGATATATAAAAATATTAACAATTTTTAATAAGAAAAGAAGGAAAAAAATTAAAAATACGTTTATAGTAATTCTGATTTTTTGCATTTTATTTATTGTAGGTGAGCAGGTATATATTAATATATTGCAAGAGTATGTGTATTTTTTTAATGTTAAGCAAGGAAATATGGCATTAATAAAAAAGGGAAGACAAGTAATTGTAATAGATTGTGGCTCAACAACAAAAGGTTTAGCCAAAAATATTTTAAATAAATTTTTAAGAGCAAAAAATATAAAAAATATAGATTTAATTTTAATAACTCATATGCACGAGGATCATATAAATGGAATTTTAGAAATAAACAATGAGAATATTAAAATAAAAAATGTAGCATACGGAAAAATTTGGCATAATATAAATGAGGAATATATTAAAATATCAGATTATTTAAAAAATAAAAATATAGAAAGTATGGTTTTATGTGGGGGAGATAACTTTAATTTGGATAAAATTTTAATAAAATGTTTGTCTCCTTGTTCGGATAAAAAAATAGAATCATCAGATGAAATAAACAGTAATAGCGCAGTATATAAAATAGAAATAAACAGTAATATTAAAAGTAAAAAAACACTTTTATTTATGGGGGATGCTACTGTTGAGTCTGAAAGAATAATATTACAAAAATATAGAGGGGAACTTTTAGGTGTAGATGTTTTGCAAGTTGGACATCATGGTTCTAAGACTTCAAGTTGTGATGAGTTTATAAAAGTAGTTTTGCCAAAGATTTCTGTTATTTCATCTTATAAAAAAGTTTACAATCATCCGTCAGAGGAAGTTGTAAATACACTTGCTAAATATAATTTGAACTTCCATATAACTGAAAATAAAAAAAGTTTAAAAATTGATTTATAAATGTATATAAAACTGAAAAATGAAAAAAATAAATTTAGGTGGTAAAATATGGTAAAAGTATATGCGTACAGAATTTTTTTAGTATCACTTGTAATTGTACTAACAATTGTAGGAATTTTTGTTGGATTGCAAATTTCTAAAAACAAGTCTATAAATGAAGCTGTTGATGTAGTAAACAATCAAGATGATGCTACAGAAGTAAAGGAAAATGATGACAAAGTTAATATATATGAACCGGTTATAGCAAAAACTTATGATATAGAGCTGGTATATGAAGATTATTATACACTTTGTAGAGAATCCGTAATTAATAAAAATGTTGTTTATGGTGTAACTCTTTCTGATTTAAAGGAAAGAGAAAAGGAAAAACAAGAAAGGTTGAAAGAAAAATATGAGATAGTAGAGGAGAATAATTCAAAATTAGTATATAAAAGAAAAATTGATAAATATTGTCCTAACCATTTTGATATTGTTTTAAATGAAAGTGAAGACAAAGTAGTAATTTATTCATTAGAGGACAAAAACACTAAAACTTTATATCAAGAAATGGAAATATATAAAAACACTTTAAGAAATGAACTAATAGAAAAGTTAAGAGATGGAATAAAAGTAGATTCCAAAAAAGAATTAAATTTAATAATTGAAGATATAGAAATATAAAGTTAGGATTAAATATAAAAACCAAATAAGAAAGGAGAAGTATCCTTTCTTATTTGGTTATAACTATCGAATTATTATCAACGTCTAGCGTAAATAAAGTATTTTCTTTAATATTGCCTTTAATAAATTCTGTTGCAAGTAAATCTTCTATATGTTTTTGAATGGCACGTCTTAGTGGTCTTGCACCAAATTTGTCGTTATATCCATTTTTCACAATAAAGTCAACTACATTTTCTGTGTAGTTAAATAGTATATTTTTTTGTTTAGTTTGCTCCTGAAGTTCTTTAATCATAAGGGATGCAATTTTACAGATATCATCATAAGATAATTTATTAAATATTATTATATCGTCAATTCTATTTAAGAATTCAGGCGAGAAGTACTCTTTTAATGATTCAGCCACTTTGTTTTGAAGCATATTTTGTTTTGCTTCACTAATTGATGCAAAACCATAACCTTCACTTTTAAAATTTGTTCCAAGGTTTGATGTCAATATTATAATTGTGTGTTTAAATGAAACACTTCTTCCTTGAGAATCTGTAAGTTTTCCCTCATCAAGTATTTGGAGTAGCATGTTAGAAACACTAGGATGGGCTTTCTCTATCTCATCAAATAAAACTATACTATAAGGATTTCTACGAACCTTTTCTGTAAGTTGCCCTGCATCATCATATCCTACATATCCAGGAGGAGAGCCAATAAGTTTTGATACGCTATGTGATTCCATATACTCTGACATATCGAGTCTTATTACACTATCTTCTGTATCAAAAAGTTCATATGCAAGTCTTTTAACAAGAGCAGTTTTACCAACACCAGTTGGTCCGACAAATATGAAAGATGGTGGTTTTACATCATCTAATATTCCTGATCTTTTTCTTAAAATTGCATTTGAAACAGCTTTAGTGGCTTTTGTTTGGCCTATTATTGCTTTATCCAAATTTGCATTTAAGTTCAAAAGCTTTTTGCTTTCTTCTTCTCTTATTTTAGATACTGGTATTTTTGTCCAAAGTTCTATTACTCTTGCTAGGTGATCTAAAGTTACCTCAGACGTTACATTTTCTTTGTTTAAACTATCAATTTCTGTTTGAATTTTACATTTATTTTCTTTCAATTTTGCAGCAATTTCATAATTTTCAGTACTCATATTAGTATCGGATTTAATTTCATCTTTTGATTGTTCTTCAATACTTTGTTCTAGTTCTTGTTCCTCATCTGCAATTTCGTCCAGTTTAGCTTTTAATTTTTCTATTTTAGCTAAAACAACATTTTCAAGATTTACTCTTGCACAGGCCTCATCAATAAGATCTATTGCTTTATCGGGTAAAAATCTATCGTGTATATATTTATCTGAAAGATAAACTGCTTGGCTAATTAATTCGTCAGAAATTTTAACTTTATGGTAGTCTTCGTAGTAACCCTTTATACCTTTTAATATTTCTATACAATCCTTTTTTGTTGGTTCATCAACAAGTACTGGTTGAAATCTACGTTCAAGAGCGCTATCTTTTTCAATATATTGTCTATATTCTTTAAGTGTAGTAGCTCCAATAAGTTGAACAGAACCATTAGCAAGAGCAGGTTTTAACATATTAGCAGCATTCATTGAATTATCGTGCTCAAGACCACCAACTATGTTGTGAACTTCATCTATTGCAAGAATTATATTTCCATATGATTTGCACTCATCAATTAATCCTTTTACTCTAGCTTCAAACTGTCCTCTAAATTGTGTGCCTGCAACTAAAGAGGTCATATCAATTAGATAAACTTCTTTATTTATAAGTTTGCCAGGAACATTGCCAGATGCTATAGCTTGGGCAAGAGCATTTACTATAGCGGTTTTGCCAACGCCAGGCTCACCAATTAAAGCAGGATTATTCTTTGATCTTCTGTTTAATATTTGGATAAGTCTTTCAAGTTCTTTGTGCCTTCCAATTACTTTGTCAAGTTTTCCCTCACGTGCTTTTTTTGTTAAGTTTTCACCAAAAGTGTCTAAATATTTTGTCTTCATATTCTTTTTAGATTTTTTTTCTGATTTGTTTTTATCGTCCTTTGAATCTTTATTAGAATCTTTAGTTACATTTTTATTAAAGCCAAAAAGTTTAGAAAAACTTAGGGGAGTCTTTGAAGCGTCGCCATTATCACTGTCTGTATCTTGTGATAGGTTATCCATATCTAAAGCTCCCATATCTCCTAGCATACTCTCAAATTGTTCACTCATATTATTTAAATCTTCATCAGATAAGTTTCCCATTTGATTCATTATATTTGCAAGTGGGTCAATTCCTTGTTTTTTTGCACATTCTATACAAAGACCAGTTGGATTTTTATCTGGTTTTCCGTCTTTATCAAGTTTATTTATAAAAATAACTGCCATATTTTTTTTACATACTGAACATAACATTAGTAAAAATCATCTCCATTATATATAGTTTTAAAAACTAGTTACATTAGTATAACATATATAAAAAAAAAAGGCAAGAAAAACGAGCACTTAAATTGCAGTGCTCGCTAATAAAATTTTATGTTTTATGCTTCGGTGGAAAATATGGTTCAGTTCTTTTTTGCTGTGGAATAGGAACCCATTTTCCTATACATTTGCAGTCTTTTATCAAGAAGTCTGGCATATCCTTTCTGGTAGTAGGAACTGTTGGGGTTCCACCCAAAGATTCAAAAGATTTTCCATAATAAACATAAAATATCATGTTTTTCTCTCCTTTAATTAATTAATTAAAATTTTGTGGCTATTTGCAACTAATTAGATGTTAACATAATATTATGTAAAAATCAAGTGTTATTTAAAATAAAGTTGAAAAAAATTAAAATTTAATATATAATGTGAAAAATGTAAGTGAAAATGTGAGGAAATATATGGAAGAAAAAGAATTAGTAAATAAAATTGAAGCAATATTATTTGCACTTGGAAGAGAAATTACAATAGAGGAACTTTCTTCAAATTTAAAAGAAGGAGCAGAAAAGATAGAATCTGCAATTTTTGAACTTTCAAAGAAATATGGAGAAGACTCTGGTGTGAAGTTAATAGAGGTAAAAGGGGCATATCAACTTGTAACTGCAAAAAAATACTATGATAGTGTAAAAATTTTTGTTGAGAGTACTAAAAAACAAAATTTATCTACATCAGCCCTAGAAACCTTAACAATAATAGCCTATAATCCAAAGATAACCAAATCTGAAATAGAAAAAATTAGGGGAGTAAATAGTGATTTTGCTGTATCTAGGCTTCAAGAATGTGGACTTGTAGAAGAGGTTGCAAGACTTCAACTTCCTGGAAGACCTGCAGCATATAGCGTGACAAATGAATTTTTAAGGTCATGTGGAATAAAAAATATTAAAGAGCTTCCCGATTTTGAAAATATAAGAATAAAAGATGAGCAAATGTTAGTATCAGATTATGGTGAGAATAAAGAGGAAAAAGAGAAGACAAACAATAATTGAAGTTAAAGGATTGATATTATGGGATTAAGAATAATATTAGGACCAAAAAGTGATAAAAAAAGTGAGTATTTATATAAAAGTATTGAGCAAGATGTAAAAGAATATGATGATGTCTTGCTCTTTGTTCCGTCTCAAAAAAGAGTAGTTGAAGAGAATGAATATATGGAAACTCTTGGAGTAGATGGAATAATAAACTTAAAAATAACTACTATTAGTGAATACGTCAAGAAAATTATAAAGCTTGTAAATTTACACTCAGATGAAAAATATTTGACTAGCATAGATAAAAGTATAATGATGTGTAAGATACTTTCAGATAATAAAGAGATGATAAGAAAGTATGAAAAAGTAAGAGATAAAGAAGGTTTTGTGAGGGAAATAATAAACTATATTGATATCTTTAGAGGTTTTAATTTAAAAAATATTGAAGATATAGAAAAAATAGCATCATTAGCTATACAAGATAAAAATATAAACCAGAAATTAAAAGAGATTATGAGTATATACAGTTTATATTTGGAAAGTATTGAAAAGAATAATTTCCTTGACGATACAAGTTATATTAATATGTATCTAAACTCTAATAATAATTGTAGTAAAGTTTATTTTGATGGATATAATAATTTTAAAAAAATAGAACTAGAAGTAATAGAAAAGTACTTAAAAAATGGTAGTGATGTGGTAATTTCTATAACTACAGATGCTTGTAATATATCAGATATTGCAAATTATAATACTGCTGATATTTTTGAAATACCGAATGAAACTTATAAAATGTTAGTAAATATGTGTGCGAAAAATGGTTTTGATATAGAAGAGGAATTTATAAATTATGATGAACAAAAACCATTAGATTTAAAAGAACTCTCATATGGGGTATTTTTAGATGACAAAAAAGAAGTAATAGAATCAAAAAATATAAATCTTTCTTTAGTGAGTAATGAGAAAAAAGAGGTAGAAGAGGTTGCAAACCAAATATTAGATAGTATAAAAATAGGAGAAAAGTTTTCAGATAATGCTATATATATAACTGATGTTGAAAGCTATAGTAATATTATAAAACAAGTATTTTATGAATATAAAATTCCATTCCATATTGATGAGGATTATAATGTTTCAAATAATATATTGTTTAAGTATGTATCTAATATTTTAAATTTAGCAGTAAAAAAAGATGACGCAAAACAAATGATTAAGACTCTAAAATTAGGTCTTGCAAATATTGATCAAAATGAATTAAGAAAATTAGAAAACTATATAATAGAATTTAATGTTTATAGTTTGTATAAGGCGTTAAATTATACTTCAAGTTATGGATATGATATTTCAGATCTTAATAATTTAAGAATTAAGATATTAGAGAGTTTTGATTTAGATATAGATGTAAATCAAAAAGAAACAGTAAAATATTTTGTAGAAAAGCTATATAAAAATTTAGAAAAAAATGAAATTTTAGAAAACTTTCTTTGCAAGTTAAGAGAAGAAAAGAATATAAAAAAGCAAGAAGTAATGGCTCAAATTATTCCTAAATTGAATGAAATATTTGATAGTATATATAAAATATATGGTGACGAAAAAATAGAATTTAAAGAGTTTTTAAATATATTTGAAATATCAGTAGGACAACAGTGTATTAAAACTATACCAGAAGAGCAAAACCAAGTAATGGTTCTTGATATAAATAAATCAAAAACTGGAAAAAAGAGAAATATCTATATATTAGGTGCAAATGAGGGAGAACTTCCGAAAAATCCAAGTGAAGATATAATTTTTAGCGATATTGAACTTGAAGAGTTAGAAAACGTTGGATTAAAATTAAAAGAAAAATCTGATACGAAATACAATATGGGACTGTTTAATGTTTATGAAGCGTTTAATACTGCAAGTAACCATATGTATATTTATATAAAATCTTCAAACATGAGTGGTAAATCGCTTATTAAGAGCAGAATTATAGACAAAATTCAAGAGTCAATTAATGTTAAAATAGATGAAAAAGTAATACAGGAAACTAAGAAAAAAGAAAACTTAACTAAAGCAAATATGTTAGAAAATCTTAGCCTTGACTCAAAAGATATAAGTAAAGAGGAGATTTTAGGAATATGGGAGTATTTAAAAAATGATCCATTTTTCTTAAATGTAATTGAATGGAAAAAGGTAGCAGACAAGCTCTCATCTTATACTACAGATTTAATATATTCTACGAGCGGTAAGGTGAGATTTAGTATAACAAGGCTTGAAACTTTTAAAAAGTGCCCATTTTCATATTATCTAAAATATATTTTAAATATAAAAAAAAGGGAAGAATTTGAAGTTACAAGTTTGGATCTAGGATCATTTATGCATGGAGTAATTGAGGAGTTTTCGAAGTATTTATTTGAGAATAATATTTCATGGAGAAATTTAAATGATGCTAGTGAATTTGAAAAAATAGAATTTAAAATAGATGATATAATAAATAAAAAACTAGGCCAAATACTAAGTAAGCAAAAGGAAAGTATAAGGTATAAAGTACTTAAGGAAAAACTAATTATAACATTAAAGCAGGTAATAAAAATTATATCAAAAAGTTTTTCACAAAGTGAATTTCTACCTCTTGGATACGAAATGGAATTTAGTGATAGTGGTGTATTTGCTCCAATAGTTTTAAGACTTTCAGACGGAAGAAAAATAGAACTTATAGGAAAAATAGATAGGGTAGATACAATGAAGTTAGATGATAGATTATATGTGAGAGTAATTGACTATAAATCCTCAAACAGAGATATTACCCTAGAAGATATAAAGGACGGTATTTCACTTCAATTATTAACATATCTTTCTGCTATAATACAAAATATGAAGGAAAAAGGTGAGAAATACGTTATTCCAGCAGCTATGAATTATTTTACTTTATCTGAAAAAATGTTACATCTTGATAAATCTTTTGGCGAAGATGAAATAAAAAATAAAATTATAGAAAAATATAGATTAAAAGGAATATTTTTAAAAGATATAGAAGTATTAAATAAAATGGACAATAGGTTTGATACAAATGAAAGATTAATTGATGTATCAAAAATGTCATATAGCAGAAATAGTAAAAAATTACTTGAAGAAAAAGAATATGAAGAAATGTGCATTAAAATAAGAGATATTTTAAAATCTATATCAGAGGAAATAATAAATGGGGTAGTAAGCATTTCTCCAAATAAAAAATGTGATAGCTGCAAATATTGTGATTTTTCTACTATTTGTAGAAAAGATATAAAAGTATAATAAATTAATAAAAAAAGGGGAGAATATCAAAAAATATGATATCTCCCTTGATTGCATTATATTGCATTGTTATGATGAAAAAGTTCTCATTTTCTTACAATATGGACAGTAGACCTTTTTAGTTAAAGGAATTTTACCTCTCCAACTGCTAGTAGCTCTTACAAACACGTAATTTCCACAAACATTACATTTGTAAGAGAATTTAGCCGAATCAACATCGTTCCTTTTATTTCTGCGTGGCATAGATATACCTCCTTATTAAATTTAATATAGATTCAAAAATATACGTTTGTTATATAATATAACATAAGTGTTTCAAAAATGCAACGTGAATGTAATATTTGTCTTTTTTTTCCATAAAAAAACAAATAAACTATTGCAATTATTTCAAAAACATATATAATATAGTTAGACTAAATCGTACTCACAAAAGAAGAAATTTAAATGTAGTAAAAGGAGAGGATTGAGCAATATATGGCGGATATAGTTTTAAGTTCAAAAAAGAAAATTAACATCTTTGATAGAGTAATACAAAGTGTTGTAATATTGGTTAATATGAATAAAATGAATAGGGCTATTGATGAACATCTAAGCCTTATTAAAGATACTGAAAGGGAAGATCAAAAGCAAGCTCAAGAAAACATTTTAAGGGAAATCGTTTTTGTAAAATATCAGTATGACATTATGCAAAGAGAAACTTATGAATTAAAAATTAATTACCCAGATGATATAGTTTCTAAAATTAATTCTACAGATAAAATAGAAAGACTTGAACTTCAACTTGCATTTTTAGAGATGGAGTATGATAGAATAACAAAAAGCAAGTTTAGATCAAGGGAAGACGTAAAGTATGGATTGCTTGCAATTTCATCTGCAATAGATTCAGTAAAACAAAATATTAAAGATGAAGCAAAAGCTACTAAGTATAATAATTTAATAAGAATTGCAGAAGAAATAGATAGTAAAATTCAAACAGAAGAATATACAGATGAAATGTATAAAGAGCTATTCTCAGCAGTAGATGAATATGTAGGATTTATAAATGATAATTATGATATATCTAAGTTGCCATCAGATGAGAGAGAACTTATAGAATTTGTAATTGAAACTATGTTAAAGGGAATAGAGTCTGATATAGACAGACACATGTATGAATATAACTTGATAATAAATATATGTAAAAATTCTTATAGATACTTTAAAATAATAGATAAAATCTTCGATAAATTACAAAAAATATATGATGAAAGTGTAGAACATGAGATAATGACACTTAAAGATTATATAAAGGTATATAAAGAAATATATGATATGAAGATTAAAACTATGGTAAATGATGTACATAGAACAATAAAAACAGAAGATGAGTACTTAGAATATTCTAAACTTGTTGCAGATTTTGAATTTGAAAAGTTAGACGAGTTTATCATGTCAAGAGCACTTGAGAGTACTAAATCAGAAAAAATGCAAAAAATACTTTCTGAAGCTTTATGTATTTCAGAAGATCCAAAAGAAGAAAGCAATGATGACAATGAAAATGAAAAAAATAAAAAAGAAGAAGTAAAAGAAGAAATTATTGAAGATAAAGAAAAACCAGATACTGATGAAAGTGAAGAAAAACTAGAAAAAGTGGAATCAAAAGAAGAGATAGATTCTGATGATGAACTTTTTAAGAAAGTAGAGGAAAAGCCTAAAAAGAATAGAACTGCTAAACCAAAAGTTGAAATGGTAGTAGAATTAGAAAACGAAGAAAAGAAGACAAGAAAACGTAGAAAAGTTAATATATAGATAGTATTTATACATCAAAGTAGAAATTTTCTGCTTTGGTGTATTCTATTAAAATATAAATGTAAATTAAAATATGACAAAAATCTAGTAATTAAGGTTGTATAATATGAAGTAATAAAGGGGTAGATTTTGATGGTTTATAGTAAGTATTTTGATACAGATAGTAAGTTATCTATAATAATTAACGCAGTAATAAAATTTTTTAATATTAAAAATATTGTTTTTATCTTTTTTTCTTTAATATTATCTAGTCAGATTTTTATAGGAAATTATTCTTTATTTACTGTCATACTTTTTGGGGTAGCAAGTGCACTTTCAGTTCCTCTTCTAGTAGTTGCAGTTCCATCAGTAATTGGAATGACTATTTGTGGGATGAATTCTACTGGTATTTGCGAAATTTTAGGGATATTTGTGATTTTTACAATAATTACGGCAATAATAAATATACAAGGTATAAGTAAAAAATATGAAGTATTACTAAAGTTGCTTATATCATTTACCGTTACAGAATTATTAATAAATTTTATAAATTCTACATTAATACTAAATGCCATAACACTAATAGAAAGCTTTTTTATGATAATCATCTTTTACATGTTATTTGTAAATGGAATAAATGGGATAATTAATTTTAAAAATGGATATGTTTATTCAAGTGAAGAAAAAGTGGCTATGATTGTTACTTTTGCAATGACACTTAGTATATTAAATGGTGTTAGCATTTTTAATGTTTCATTAATGAATATTTTACTTTTTATATTAGTTTTAGTTTATGGATGGAAATCAGGAGTCTTAACTGGCCTTTTAGCTGGATTTGCTACAGGATTTCTTATGACATTTGTAACTGATATTGATATTATTACTATAATAATGCTTGGATTTAGTGGGGCTATTTCTGGGGTTTTAAGTAAATTTGGAAAAATTGCTGTTCTTATAGGATTTGCTATTGGAAATTTATATATTGTATTTTATGCAAGTGGAATATCTGATATAACTGTAAGAATTACAGAATTGTTAATTTCATCAACATTTTTATTACTCATCCCAAAAAGGCTTGAGACAAAACTTGATAGTATATTTAATAAAAATAATACCCTAGATGAACCTTATCAAAATGTTTTAGATGTTGCAAGTGATACAAAAGAAAAGATAAATGCCATATCTGAAATTTTTGACGAGCTTTCAAAAGTGGACGTTTTGGAAGACGAAGACGAGAAAAAAGAACTAAAAAAGATAATTAAGAGATATATATTAGAAACTATAGATATTGATTGTATTGATTGTGAAGAAAAGAAAAAATGTAAAAATATAGAAAGAATTAATTTAATT
The DNA here is from genome assembly GCA_000433335.1 of Clostridium sp. CAG:1219. Taxonomy (GTDB): domain Bacteria; phylum Bacillota; class Clostridia; order TANB77; family CAG-465; genus CAG-465. The sequence continues at coordinate 21,621 of HF996763.1, forward strand.
GTTGACCACATAATTACTAAATATGAGCAAAATGATAGTATTGATGAGGGGATATTTGATGATTTAAATTGTTCTAAAAAGTCAGAGCTAATAAAAGGAATAGGCGAAATATATAATAATGTAAAAATTGTTAAGGTTCTTAAATTAAAAGAGGCCGAAAATTCCAAGAAAATGTCAAAAAAATATAAAGAAATTTCTAGCATATTAAAGACAATGTCTAAAAATATAAAGGCAGCTATGTCTATAAAGGATGAGAGGCAAACAAAAATAAGAAATGAATTAAAGCTGGCAGGGTATAATGTATATGAAGATGAGTACAAAAATAAAGATGGAAATTTAGAATATACTTTTATAACTGATATCTTAACAGGTATAGACAAGCAGAAAAAGGAAATAATACATGCAATAGAACAGGTAACACAGACAAAAGTGTTAGTAAAATTGATTTTAAATAGCAGTAAAACTGAAAAATCAAGAATAAAAGTTGTCTCTATACCAGAATACGAAGTTAAAAATTGGATAATTAGCAATACAAAAAAAGACGAGGATATATGTGGAGATTCTTACATGTCATGTGAGCTTGTAGATAAAAAACATATTGTAGTTTTAAGTGATGGGGCAGGATGTGGAATTGAAGCTGCAAATAGTTCAAAAATGGTAATATCTACTTTAGAGAAACTATTTAAGAATGGATTTGAAGTATCTAAGACTTTTGATATATTAAATAGTGTTATAAAATTAAGAATAAATGATAGTGAGTATGCAACGGTTGACGCATGCATTGTAGATTTAAATACAGGAAAGTTAAATTTAATTAAACTTGGCGCGGCACCTACATATATACTAGATAAAAACAAGAATGTTACAAAAATTACATCTATGAATCTTCCTAGTGGAATTATAGATGAAAAAGAGTATTTTCCAATAACGTACAATGCATCTGATGGTGCTATAGTAGTTCAAATAACAGACGGGGTTATATTAGATGATGAGAAGAACACAACAATAATAAATTATCTAAAGAATGTTGACTATAGAAAAAATATAAAGGTAATAGCAGATGAAATAACTAAAATTGCATTTGCAAATAATGATGGCACTCTAAAAGATGATATTACTGTTAGTGTAACAAAGGTATTTAAAAATACATAAATTACTTGAGATGAATGTAAAAATTCATCTCTTTTTTAGTGAAAAAATGCAAAAAGTGGCATTTTTTACTTTAAAAAGTGTGCAAAAAGTGGCAAAAATATTGGCAATATAGACTTAATTTGATATATTAAATATGGAGGTAATGAGCATGGATAGGTTATTTGAAAGAAATTTGATAGAGTGGAAAAATACTGGTATGAAAAAGCCACTAATGGTAATTCGGAGTTCCTCAGATTGGAAAAACTTATACAATAGAGAAATTTGCAAAAGAAAATTTTGAAAATTATATATATTTCAATCTTGAAAAACAGAGTGAAATAAGGGAAATATTTGAGGATACTATTGATGATGATAAAATAATTGAAAAAATTGAATTATATTTAGAAAGAAAAATAGATTTTGAAAATACTATAATTTTCTTTGACGAGGTACAAGTAAGTGAAAATTTTATAGTATCACTAAAATATTTTAGTGAATCATTAAAACCTTATAAAATAATATGCGCCGGAAGTTTATTAGGGGTTAAAATTAATAGATTTAATAGTTCTTTCCCTGTTGGAAAGATAGTGATGGAATATATGTATCCTATGAATTTTGAGGAATTCTTAATGGCTACTAATAATCATCTTTTAATTGAAAATATTAAGAAATGTTATAAAAATATGGAACCTATGCCGGAATTTGCTCATGAACAAGCACTAAAACTATATAGAGAGCATTTGTGTATAGGTGGAATGCCAGAATCAATTAATAATTTTGTTGAAAGTAATATGGAAATTTTAAAGTATGATTCTAATATTTTATCAAATATAGTTGAGATGTATATTGCTGATATGAAAAAATATGTAAAGAATAATGTTGAAAGTGTAAAAATAGAAAAAATATATAAAAATATTCCAATGCAGCTTTCAAAAGAAAAGAAAAATTTCCAATATAATCTAATCGAAGAAGATGGGAGAAAAAGAAAATATGAAGCACCAATAGAATGGCTAATATCTTCAGGAATGATACTTATTAGTTCTAAAGTAAAAAAAGCAGAAGTTCCTCTTAAGGTTTATGTAGATGACATGGGATTTAAACTTTATTTAAGTGATGTAGGATTATTAACTACTATGGCTGAAATTAATTTTTCTGACATTATGCTTGATAAAGGATTTGAATATAAAGGAGCAATAGCAGAAAATTATATAGCACAAGAATTAAAATCTCATGGCAAATCTCTATATTATTGGACATATGGTAGAAATGCCAAAATGGATTTTTTACTTTACAATGATGATGGTATAATACCACTTGAGGTTAAAAGTAGTGGTAATGTGAAGTCAGCTAGTTTAAATACTTATATGAAAGTAAACAAGCCACAATATGCGCTAAGGGTATCTACTAGGAATTTTGGATATGAAAATGGAATAAAATCAATACCACTTTATGCTGCCTTTTGTATTGTTTAATATAAAAAACAATCATAGCTTTTTTTAATTCACATATTTTTTAATAGGTGATAATAATTTGAAAGAAGTGCTTATACAAATTGAGAGATTTATATGGAGTGTACCGCAAATTGCACTTTTAATGATCTCTCATATTTTTTTTACAATAAAACTAAGATTTCCTCAATTTAAAATTTTTTCCGTAGTGGGAGAAATAATCAAAAAAAGAAAAGAGGAGAATAAGGGTGAAATATCTTCATATAAAACCTTAATGGCTACTCTTGCAGGAACTCTTGGTACAGGAAATATAGTTGGTGTAGCAACAGCAATATGTATTGGTGGGATTGGAAGTATATTTTGGATCTTTGTATCGGGATTTTTAGCAATAGCTACGAAATATGCTGAAACATATATTGTATTAAAGTATAGAAAAAAAGATAAAACAGGATACGTTGGAGGAGCAATGTATGTACTAAGAGATGTACTAGGAAATAATTTAATGGCAGTTTTATTTTCTATATTTATTATTATAGCGTCGTTTGGAATAGGAGCTATGATTCAGTCAAGTAGTGCAACTCAAAGTCTTAGTAGTACTTTTTCATTAAATGAAAAAATATGTGGAATTGTCATTACGGCTTTTTGCGCGTATATATTGATTGGAAATGCAAAGAAAATAACCAATGTAAGTAGTATATTAGTTCCATTTGTAAGTATTACATATATTCTTATGTGTGCTTTTATAATTTTCATATATAGAGGAAATATAATTACAGTTATATTTGAAATAATAAACGATGCTTTTAACGTAAAAGCTGCGTTTAGTGGAAGTATGTATGTGTATGTATTAAATAAGATAAGTTCTGGACTTTCAAATGGGCTATTTTCAAATGAAGCAGGGATGGGAAGCTCACCGATGTTTGATGTGCTTGCAAATGAAAAAGATATTGAAAAACAATCTTTAATTTCTAGTTTTGCTGTATTTTGTGATACTGTTTTAATTTGCACTTTGACAGGTATTACCATTTGTTCTACTTTTTCTTATATAGGTATATCCGATCCTATCGCTCTTATAGGTGCTACATTTTCTAAAATACCCTTTGGTAATATTTTAATTTCTATTTCACTTATTATTTTTTCTGTTACGACAATACCTTGCTGGAATTATTACGGAACAGTTGCAATAAACTTTTTATTTAGAAATAAAAAAATATATGTAATATTATATAAATTGGTGTATATTGCGGCTATATATGTTGGAGCGATATCTGATTTAGAGGTAATATTTTTACTCTCAGGTATTGCAAATGCACTAATGTGTATTCCTAATATATATATGATATTTATGCTTAATAAGAAAATTACTATTAAAAGTTCACATAAAATATTTACAAAAATGAAATAATATGCTATAATTAATTTGTATTAGTAATTTTTTTCGTGTCGGTACATAAGAATAATAATATAATATCCAAAGGAGGAACAATAATGGAAAACTATAATGAAAATAATACAATAGAATTAGGAG
>HF996763.1:25768-41576 GCA_000433335.1 Clostridium sp. CAG:1219
ACTTAGTCATGAAATTTATGAAGAGAAGTTTTATAAATTTAGTGTAGAAACAAAAAGACTTAGTAGTATGTCTGATATACTTCCAATAATAGTATCAGAAAGACTTATAAATGTAGAAGAAATAAAAGTAGGAAAGATGTTACATATAGTAGGTCAAGTAAGATCTTACAATAAGCAAGTAGGAGAAAAAAGTAAACTTGTATTATCTGTGTTTGCAAAAGAAATAGAAGAAACAGAAGATGAAAGCATTTTAACTTTAAATGATGCAAACTTTAATGGTTACCTTTGTAAGGCACCTATATATAGAAAAACTCCACTAGGAAGAGAAATTTCAGATGTGCTTGTAGCAGTAAATCGTTCTTATAAAAAATCTGATTATATTCCTTGTATATTATGGGGAAGAAATGCAAAATTCTCAGAAAAATTGGTTGTTGGAACAAATGTGAGAATTAGTGGAAGAATACAATCAAGAAAATATGAAAAAATTCAAGAAGATGGTACTACAAAAGAAATGACAGCATATGAACTTTCAGCTTCAAAGTTTTCCATTGTAAAAGAAGAAGAAAAAGAAGAAAATACTGAAGAAGTATAAATATAAAAGTGCAAATAGATTTTTCTATTTGTATTTTTTATGCAAAATTATTAAATAAATTAATTATCGCTTAATATTGTAAGAGGATCAATAGTATTACCATCGGAGTTAAAAACAGAAAAATGAAGGTGTGGGCCAGTAGTGTAACCATTTAGTATACCACCCTCTAAATACTTTGGACCAACTGTAGCAATAAGTTCAGAAGAATTAACATATTGTCCAGTTTTTACAATGTACTCAGAAGAAAGATGAGAATAAAGTGTTTTATAGCCATTATCATGCAAAATTATTACGGTATTCCCGTATCCTGTTAAAAATCCAGTGTGAATTATTGTGCCACTTGAAGATGAATATACATTAGAACCACATACAAGTGGAAAATCTATACCATTGTGAAAAGAAATGGATCCAAATATTTCTCTATATCCGTAATATGAAGAAATATATCTAGCGTTTGTAGGATATAAAAAAGAATTAGTAGTATTTTTATCTGATGAAAAAAGCATCGTAAATAAAAATATGAAAATAAATAGTCCTAAAGAGGCTTTTTTTAGCATAATATCACCCGAAAATATTATATAATAACAAAATGAAATAAAAATGAAATATTTAGCTAAAAATGTTTAAAAAAAACAAACTAAAAAATGTAAAAAATTACATAAATTGATATAAAAAAGTGAATAATAACTAGAAATAATAATAAAAAAATTAAAAAAGACTTGACTAAAACGTTAAAATTGATATAATTTAATTGTTAAATATTTAAGGAGGAATAAATATGAAAAAAAGTAGAAAAATATTTGCAACAGTGCTTCCAATATTAATGTTAGTTGCTGTTATGTTTGTAAGTTTTGCGCCAAGTATTATGGCAGCGGGTAATGACGGAGGAGTTCAAGATATTATTAATAAAGCAAATACTGATGGCGTAGCGAGTATAGATACTGCTGCAAATAGGGTTTGGTCTACAGTTTTAACTATACTTCAAATTGCTGCAGTTGCTGCAATAGTAATAGCAGGTGTAAGATATATGTTTGCATCAGCAGACCAAAAAGCAGATATCAAAAAAGGTATGATAGGACTTGTAATCGGAGCAGTACTTGTCTTTGCAGCTTCAACAGTTGTTCAATTTATACTTACTGCTTCTAAACAAATAATGCAATAGTTAATATATAAAAGAAAGTTTCATTTGAAACTTTCTTTTTTTTACTTAAAGTATTGATTTTTTTTGTTTTTATATATATAATTTCTTTTGTAGGTGAGATTATGAAAAATAAAATAATAAGTTTAATATTGTTTTCTTTTGTTGCTATTAATATTTTTTTGAATTCAAATATATTTGCGGTAGATAAGACAACTGCGGTAGGTACTGGATTTAACCCAGGGGTTATAGATACTAATCAAAAAAATCCTTTAGATTATAATCAAGATATAAAAGGAGTTGTTAATCGAATTACAAGTACAGTGATAACAGTTTTACAAATACTAGCAGTGGCCGGTGTTGTTATATGTGGAGTAAAATATATGATTACTTCAGCAGATCAAAAAGCTGATATAAAAAAAAGCATGATAAGCGTTGTTATAGGTTGCGTGATAGTATTTGCTACTTCAACGGTTGTTCAATTTATAATTAATGCGTTTGATCAAACAATAAAATAGGAGGAAATATGAAAAGAAATATAATATTTTTGGTATTTACAGTATTTGTGATGCTTTTGCTTACATTTGGAAATATATGTTTAGCCACGGAAGACGATGGTATAGATTTTTGGGGAGATGCATCAATATGGTTTAACGGTGCTCAAAGTAATAAAGATAAATTAGAACTAGATTTTTCAGCTGTTTATGATTTAATAGCTTTTATTAATGTTATAGGTACAGTTGTGATAATAATTGCTACTATGATATTAGGAATAAAGTTTATGATATCTAGCGCTGAAGGAAAGAGCGAGGTAAAGCAAAATCTTATAACTTTGCTAGTTGCGTGCTTGTTTTTCTTTGGATGGAATTCTATAAGCAGTTTAATAATGGGTAATGATAGATTTTTCTTAATAAGTTCAAATGATTTAACTTATGATACTGCAGTTGGAAGAATTTATAATTTTGTTGTAGGAATACTTGATATAGTTGCTGTTGTTGTAATTTTGTACATAGGTGTTCGATATATTTTTTCTGGCGCATCAGGAAAGGCAGATTTGAAAGGAAAATCACCACAATTTGTAATAGGTATTATTCTTACATTTTGCACAATAAGTGTGCTAACGTATATTTCTAAGGTTATAAATGATTCACTTGAAAAAACTTCAAATACAAAAAAATCATCAATTAATTTTCAAATTACTAGATCTAGTAATTTGGATAATTATATTTACAAAGAAAATTACAAAAATGTTGCGTAAAAATTACAGTAAAATTAAAAGTTATATTTTTTATAAAAAATATAGCTTTTTTTTTATTAAAATGATATAATACTACAAGTTATATATTAAAACTTACAAAGGAGGAAAAATCATGGGAAATTCATATCCTGTACCACGTAGTGTAAAAGGTGAATCGAGGATACTTGTTATATTTACCCTTAGGTCATTTGTTACAACTGTTGCAGTGGGATTGATAGGGGCGGGTATTTGGTATTTGCTTGATATGATCGGAATTATAGGCCTTGTGCCAGGACTTGTTATAACTGCTATATTTGCGGGAGTTGGCTTTGCAATAGGGTCGCTTAAAATACCAGATATACCAGCCATGGGAAAATTAAGAAAAGCTGGTGGAGAAAATGTACTTGATATATTAATTAGATTTGCTATGTTTAAGAGGAAAAAGAAAATATATTTGTATAATATAAACAGAGGAGGAAAATAGATGGGAAGTTTAATAATGCCATTAGTATTAATAGGAATAGTTTTAGTGTTTGGAGGTGTTTTCTTAGTTACGGTAAATAAACAAAAGAAAAACTCATCTGGAAAAGAAATGTCAAAAAGAAGTGGAAATAGCACTTCTACTTCTAAAGGCACAGATACTTCAACACCAAGGGAAGATGTCTTCAAGTTTATGGAGTTTGATAAAATATTAGATGATATGATAGTTCAGGAAAAAGGTACTAAATTTAGTATGGTAGTGCAGTGTAAAGGAATAAACTATGATCTTATGTCAGAAGTTGAACAACTTGCAGTTGAAGAAGGCTTCATAACTTTCTTAAATACATTAAGATATCCAATACAAATATATGTACAAGCTCAAAACATAGACTTAAAGAAAAGCATCAAATTATATTCAGATAGGGTACAGAATTTAAGAGAGGAATATGATGAAAAAAATGAAAAATATAGTCAGGTAATGAATTCACTTGATTCTACTGCTGATGAAATAAGAGAGGCTACGGATGAGAAAACTAGTGTTCAAAATGTTTATGAGTATGCCTCAGATATAGTAAAATATGTAGAAAAATTAAGCTTGAATAAAAATTTACTTCAAAGAAATTTTTATATAATTGTATCATATCATTCATCTGAAATAACTTCAGTCGCAAATTTTAGTAAGCAAGAAATTATAGATATTTGCTACAATGAACTTTATACTAGAGCTCTTGCAATAATTAGTGCTCTTGCTGCTTGTTCAGTTAATGCAAGCGTTTTAGATTCAAATGGAGTAGCAGAACTTTTATATAACTCTTACAATAGAGATGATAAAAATTATATAAGTATATCAGATGCATTGCAATCAGGATATTATAGATTGTACTCTACATCTGTTGATGCTTTCCAAAAGAAAAATGAAATATTATCAGAGAAGATAAAAGAAGATGCACAAATTAAGGCATATGAAGCAATAAGAAAAGCTGCTGCAGAAGGTACTTTAATTACTCCTGAAATGCAAGAAGATCAATTAAGGGAAGACATAGCAAAAGAAGCTATAGAAGTTGTTAAAGGCGAGAGAATAGACAATAATTTAAAAGAAAAAGCTAAAAAAATAATAGTAAGTGAGTATCAGGATGAAAAAAGAAAAGTACTAGAAGAAAGAGAAAAGGCAAAAGCAGAAACTGTGGAAGAACAAAGCCAAGAAGTAAATAAATTAGAAAATAATAATATGCATAATGCTGATGCAGTTGTTGAAAATGTGGAAAAAATTAATACAAATCCTATTGTACAAGAAAAAACACAAACTCAAGAAATAAAACAAGAACCGTTTAGACCATTTATACCACAAGACATCCAAACTGAAGAAAAACAAGAAAATGTAAACACTACAAGGCCTCAAGTTTCAAATGATGGTAAGCTTGCTATAGAGAAGAAAATTGAAGAAAATACAAATACTTCAAATACAAATTTTGAAGAAGATAGGTATAAAAATATGGCAATAAAACCAGAAAGTTACTATGAAACAAGGAAAGAAGAAAATAATGTAGATGATTCTGAAAATGATTCAATAGTTTAATAAGAGAGGTAAAGTATATGAGTAAAAAACAAAGGAAAGAAGAAACAGTTAATAATAATGATGCTATAATAAAGTCTGAAGAAACAGAAGTTTCTGGATTAGAAAAAAATAAGTCTACTTTAAAAGACTTACTTGCACCATCTGGAGTTGATGCTTCGCATTATGACTATTTAGAAATATTTTCTAAAATATCAAGATATGCTAGGACTTTTTATATAACAACATTGCCAAGACAAGCAACATTTCCATATTTCTTGTCTGGAATATATGATTTTGGCGATGTTACAACATCTGTATATATCACACCTATATCTGAAACAACATCTCAAAATGACTTAAATAAACAAATAGTTGAATTACAATCTGAAAGATATGTTGCACATGATAGAGGAGATATAAACAGAGAATCTATACTTACTGCAAAGCAAGCAGAAGCTGAAAGTCTTCGTGATCAAATTGCAGCAGGATATAATAAATTATTTGATGCTACTATAATATGTACTTTATTTGCATATTCAAAAGATGAGCTTGATAAATATTCAGAACTTTTAGCTATGGAAGCATCAAAGAATTTGATAAGTCTTAAAACTGCTTGGGCACTTCAAGAAGAAGGTTTTAAATCAAACTTACCTCTTGATAGAAATACTATTACAAGGAAACATACTTTTGATAGAGGTTCTATGGCAACTGTATTTCCATTTGTTAGTGCTGATGCAGGACATGAAATTGGTGTACCAATAGGAATTAATAAGCAAACAGGTCTTCCATTACTTTTTGATAATTTCAGTAGTAAGATGACAAACTATAACATGATTATATTTGGTAAATCAGGTGCTGGTAAATCTGTTACAATTAAAACCATAATGGCTAGATCTGCAGTTCTTATGGGAGTAGAAAATCTAGTGCTTGATGCTGAAGGAGAATATGTTGTAGTTGCTGAAGCTCTTCGTGGTATTAATGTAAATATTAGCCCAACAAGTGATACAATAATAAATATATTTGATATTGAGCCAGAACTTGTGAAAGATGAGATAACTGGAAAAGAAAAATATGTATTAAATGTTGAGAATAAAGTAGAGGATGCTACACAAGCACTTCTTACAATGGCAAGAGGTACAACAAAATCTGATGAAGTAAATGAGCTTACAAAACAGATAATAGGCGAAATTGTTGCAGAAGAATATAAAGAAAAAGGTATTACTTCAGACCCTGAATCTTTATATGAAATTGGGAATGATATGTCAAGTGTTGGTAGAGTACAAAAGGATATGCCTACAATAACATCTTGGTATGAGAGACTTGAAAAAAAGGCTGCTGAAAATACTAATACAACTTACGAATTTCACTATAATTATCTAACAAAAGTTATGAAACAGTATTGTAAAAAGTTTAATGGACAAATGGCATATTTTGATGGACAATCTACATTTGAATTACAAGAAGGTTCATTATTTATAAATATAAATATTTCTCAACTAGAAGAAAGATTTGCAAGGCCACTTGCTCAACAAATTTTGCTTTCTTGGATTTGGGAAAAATATGTTAAGAAAAATAGTGAGGATAAATCAAAGGCAAAATCAAAAAGAGTTCTTGTCGATGAAGCATGGATGCTACTTGCATATCCTGAAGCAGTAGACTTCTTAAACACAATGGCAAGACGTGCAAGAAAAAGAAATGTATCACTTACAGTTGTTTCACAGAAATTCCAAGATTTTTATGAAAATAAATCTGTACAAGCAGTTCTTACTTCTGCTGAAACTAAATTATTCTTAGCACAAGATAAATCAGAAATAGATTACTTAAAAGAAGTATTTAAACTAAGTGAAGGTGAAGCTAACTTCTTACTTACATGTACAAGAGGTGAAGGATTACTTAAGATTGGATATGAATCAGCGGTAATTGCAATTAAACCTACACAAAGAGAATTTGAGTTTGTTGAAACAAACTTAAACAAATTAAAGGAAAAAAATAGAGCCAATTTATAACGAGGTGATTTTTTAAATGGAACATAAAAAGAAAATATGGTTGAAAGGAATACTAGCAGTAGCACTGTTTATAATGGTGTTTATTACGTACCTTAGTCCTGTGTTTGCAGCTACAAATAATGAATATAATTCCGATACAGGCATAACACAAAATATGGTGCAAAAATCTATAAATAATGATAATCCGCTAGTAGATCCTATAGCTAATTTTGTATATTTTATAGGTGCAACAGTAGAGTGGCTACTCGGATCAATGACTGGTATGGTTACGGGAATGAATACTATGCCTTGGGCTGATATGATATTGTATAATGCTGTGCCTATGCTTGATGTGAATTTTTTAAATCCTGATCCTAATTCTATGATATCACAGATGGATGAAATTATAAAAAAAACTTATTATACTATATTTTCTTTAGCATTGGCTTTTTTTGGAATTGCCGTAGTTGTTATGGCAATAAAACTTGCAATATCATCTATTGCAGAAGAAAAAGCAAAATATAAATCTGCTATTACGAATTGGCTTATGGCTGTTGTATTGATGTTTACTATACACTATTTTATGTCTTTTATCTTTTATTTGAATGAATCTGTTGTAAAGATGGCATCCAAAATTGCAAGTGATTCAATAGAAAGTAGTGGGCAACTGGAAATTGCAGGGAGCACAGCATATAATAACCTATTAAACTATGCAAGCCAAAAGGGTAAAGATGATTATGAATTTGTAAAAAATAACAAAAATCTATTTACAGAATTCCTAAATGATACTTCTGGAAATATACAACAATACATAACCCAAGATAGAGATATAGGCGAGAGCTTGACTGATTTTTGGTTTGGTGTTGGAGGAACTGGAGATGTAGTAATCGCGTTTGGAAAACTTTGTGAGAAGGTAAATAATGATGAGGATTTAAAAAAACAAATATATGGTGATGAAAATTTTAATATTAAGGATAAAAAAACTAGGGAAGAGTATAAAAATGCTATAGCAAATTATATAAGTGATCTTTTTATATATTATAAGCTTTTTACAAATATTAATTCTGACTCTCAGAGTGTAATTATGAATGAATATAATAAGGCAATTAGTAAGCATATTAATGATAAATACATCGAAATAGCTACTAAAGTTGGACTAAAAACTTGGTATGAAATTTATCAAGATGGAATTATATTATTTGAAGATACAGAGGGACAAATGGTTCAAAAATCTTTACTTGAAAGGGTTATATTTTCAAAATGGATCCCTATATTGATGCAGATACCAAGAACATCAGCACAAACTTTAAATTGGCTCGATTTTATACCAGGAGTTGCACAAATTGCTAATATCACTGATTCTATCAAAGAGTTTGGCTCTGCAATATCAGCGCGAACTGATATTACAATGGTAGGACAATTTTTGTATTATGTAGATTTTGCTAATAATAAAGAAAGCAAAGATGTAAAGCCTGCTCCAGTTTCGCAACTTGCAAATTATTTCAAATATTCAGCTTTTGAAGTAAGTGGAGATGGAATAATGGCTAAAACAGTTAATCCAGTGTTTTGCTTTTTATATACAATATTTGTATTTCAATCTCTTTTATACTTTTTCGCATACATAAAAAGATTTTTTTATATTATTATTTTGGCACTTATGGCGCCGATAGTTATAGTATATAATTTCGTATCAAAATTACTTTAGGAGGTGTAATTAGTGAGAAAAGGAGTTTTTGAAACTTGGATCAGAGAATTTTGTTCGCTTGTTTTCATACAATCAATTCAAGCTTTTATACTTACAATTATAATAACTTTAATTGTAAATATAGCAAGTGGTACATCAAATTCTTCAACTAGGACTACGTCTTTTGGAATAGTTGCTATCGTTGGACTAGCATCAATGAGTAAGATGGAAGATTTAGCAAAAAAAATATTTGGAATTGGACCAAATATGGGAGATCCTTCTATGCATAGTGGAGCAAAATCATTTATGACAATGATGGCTGCAGGTGGTGTTGCTAAAAGAGTATTAGATAATCCCAAAAAAATAGCTGCTGGCGTTAAAGGACATTTTACTGCTAATAAAGAAAAAATGAAAGCTATGGAATCGAGAAATAAAGCAATGGGAAAACTTACTAAAAGAGTTGCAAGAGATTTTGGTTCACCAATAGCTTCTAGTGGATTAGAACAAATGGCACAAGATTCTGGTGGACAAGAAGGTACATCGTCTAATACAAATGGTAACGACATTAATAATAATTCTACTGCAGCTTCTATGGGTGGAAATACTAGATCAGATATTTCGCCAAGTGCAAAAGGTGAAAATACTACTGCATCTTCAAATGTTGGAAAACCAACAGGGTCTTCAAGTAGATCTATTTCTGATAATAATAAATTACGTGATAAATACGAGGATCAAGCTGATGAAATAGAGAAAAATTATCAAGACAAAATTGATGAAATTAAGAAAAAACAGAAAGAAAATTGGAAAACTTCTGCAAGTGGAGTAACAGAAACGCTTGGTGCTTTAATGGGTGGAACGGCTGGTATGATGAAGGGAATGGCCGAAGGTGATATTCAAGGTATGATAAATGGTGCTGGATTTGGAATGGGAATTGGAGATAAGATAGGTTCAAAAGCTGTCGGAGCACCATTTGCTGTAGCAGATGCGATTAAACAAGTATCTAAAAATAATGCTATTGTATATAAAAATCAGAAAAAGAAGAGCGATGCTGAATTTGCAAGGCAGAAAAAAATGATTGATGATGCTTTAAAATCTATTAAAACTGATGTAGGAAATGTTGAATAATTAGAGGGGAAGGAAAAATATGTTGGAAAGATTTACAACTAAACAAAAAATAATCTTTTTGGTAACAGCACTTGTTGCACTTATATTTCTTTCTTCTCTTTTTAGCTTTCTAGCTAGAAAATCTGATGAAAAGGTTATTGACTATTCTAATACTACCAGTGAAAGTATTATCAGTGATTCTTCAATATCTTATGATAAAATTGTTTTTTATGAGTTACAAGATGTCATTGATGACTTTATAAACGCATATTCTAGTAACGAAAAAAATAGTTATGAAAATTACTATGAAACTTTAACTAGTGAATATAGGAAATATTTATCAAAAAATAAATATAAAGAGAAAGTAATTAAATTTTATGATAAATTTGAATGTACAGATACTGTTGATACTGGTATAAAAATGTGTACAGATGGAATTTTGAAACGAGTATATAAATTTGATACAAATAAATATATTTGTAAATTAGAATCATTTAATAAAAATGAGGCTTATATTGGAATAAAACTTATAGAAAATGTTAAAGAGCCTTATGCACAAATTTTTTATATAGAGTAGGAGGAAAATATTTATATGGAGATTGATAAGAAAAAACTTTCTATTTTTATTGGACTAGCCATTTTTTATTTAGTTATTTTTGCAATTATTATATTTGTTATATGGTCTCCAAGTGATAAAAATAAATATCTCTTAAAATATAAACAATATACTGAACAGGAAGCTTTCGAGATTTCTAAAAATAAGTATTGCTCTGAAATTGCACTTGCTCTCAGTTTAAACCAGTATACAAAGATTTATAATAGTTTAACAGAAGATTTTATTAGTTCAGAGGAAATTACTAAAGCCAATATAAATTCATATCTTGAAAATAATGGATATTATTCAAGTAAGGTCTCTGCTGGTGAATACGAAGCATATAATAGCGCAGGAAATACTGTTTTTGTTGTGGATTTCAAAATAGGTAATAATACAAAGAAAATTACTATAATAGAATCAATTCCAGGAAATTATAAAATTACTCTCGGAAATAAGCTATATGGTAGTGCAACATTTTCTGATAATACTAAAGAAACTGTGTCTGAAGGAATTAAATTTAATATTACCAAACTTTCAAGTGATACAAATGGCGTTAAATATAAGATTGAAATAACTAATCAGAATGATAGTAATGTTGAATTCGATTTTTCAAGTGTTTTAAATATATACCTTGAAACTAGTGAAAGCACATTTGTATATTTAAATGATACTATATCAGAAGCAACAGACGGAATCTTATCTAAAAATTCAAAAATCACAAAAACATTATATTTTTTAGCTGGAGCAGAAACTCAAACAAAAGCTAAAAGCATAGTATTTACAAATGTAAAAATTGGAAATGAAAATAAAACAGTAAAAGTAAGTCTATAAAAAAGGAGGGATTTTGTATGGCTGATTATACTGATGAAGAGAATGCATCTACTGGAGAAATACAAAGTCCTTCTCCAAATGGACTAGTAAGTAAGGGCGCAAGTAAAGTAAAGTCTGGAGTAAAAAAAGCAGGACAAGCTATAAAAAAAGAAATAGGCAAAGCGATAAAAGAAATGGTTAAGGCTTTACTTAGAACTCCGTATGGTTGGGTTATATTGTTAGTAATTATAGCTGCTATTATTCTTATTGCCTCAATAATTATTATTATATTAGCTGTATCATCTAATAGTAATACTACCGAATCAGCTAATAAATATGTTAGTGCAGGTGGAAACTCCGAAAAATTAATATCAGAATCAAAAGATGAAAACGGAAACGTATTGTATTCTGCTGAAGATAAACAAAATGCGTATAAAAATTCAAAATCATTACTAACTTTTTCTGTTTCTGAAATTACTGATATGGCAGAAAATATGATGAAAGATGATGACGACACTGCAAAAATAGAAGATTTTAAGATGCAATTAAAAGATGATAATAGTAAGAGAGGAAAAGTTAACTTAAACGATGATACTAATATAACTTTACCATCACATCAAAAAACATTTTTACAACACATATTATCAGCTGAAAAATATAATTTCAATTTTATAAATTGGGTAAAATATGATGGTTCAAATGAAGGTACTACTATGTCAAGCGATGACATGGCTACAAACAAAGACTTAGGACTTATGTATCCTAAGAATGCGGATTTAAAAGTAATGATATCATCACTTTTACCATACTTACAATCTTGGAAAATACCACTTGCTATGTATTGTGGAGAAATAACAGGTGGTACTAAAGATAATTCAAAATCTGGTAGAAATGTTCAACTTGCTTGGCAAATATTACTAGAGGCTTATAGTGATATTACTGTAAATCAGTACGAAATGCAAACGTTAACTAGAAATTATACTAGAGATGATGTTAAGACTGTTCAATGTGAGAACGAAATGAAACAGGTCACAACGTCAGCTATTAGGCCAGATCCATCTATAGGGGTAATTACTGCTGTACCAGATTATGCTACAAGAAAAGATAGCGATATTCCTGATACCGTGGAGTATCAAATGGGAAACTCAGAAGTGTGTTATGATTCTACAGAAACAACTACATATGGAACAGAAAAACAAAATGGTAGTGATACTATAGAATCTAAATATGAGTATCGTATAGCGGAAGCTTTAACATATGATTTGATGGTTAAAAATTCATATGTCTATAAAAAATATGATACATCTGAGACACCTGTATATTATAATGAAAGTGTTGCAAGTACTAGCGCAACAGAAATTTATAGTAATGGAACAAAAATTGATATTAATAATTCTTCAACAGCTTCTAGTCTATTTTCGAGTGGAACAGATAAAAGTTCTACTACTGGCAAAATACCTAATGGAAGAAAATACAAAAATTCAGCTGGAAAAGATTTGAGCCAAGAAGGATATAATGAAGTTACCACTGTGACAAGAACTGTAAAATATTCAAAACAGACAACTGTAACTAATACTATAATAAAAAAATGGAAAGATACACTTACATCAGGTGAAGCAAAATCTAATCAATATACCTATAGTGATTTATTAAAGTTCGTAAAAGATAAAAAAGATGCCGGATATGAAACGAAGGGTTACCAGGAAAAAGATGGTAAAGGTTCTATGACTAAATCTTCAGTTTATAAGGAACTTGAGAATAAAAAAGAGCTAAATAGAATTGACTTTATAAATGCAGTATCGGGAATATATAATAAATATACAACCAAAGCAGCGTATGACGGAATAGGAATAATTAGAGGAAATTTATATTTTTCATATTATAATTTAAAAGAATCTTTTAAAGAGATTGATAAAGAAGGTAAATATCCATATGTATATGGTGTATCTCTTGGAATTAAGAATATCGCTACTACTAAAAAATATATTAGTTCGCAAGCTGTAGATATACCGGAAGGTGGATTTATGTGGCCAGTTAGTAATACTACAGTAGGTTATTTATATGGTTATACAATTGCTTATGGAAATTTTCATGAAGGAATAGATCTTTGGAATGGATCTGATAATGGTGAAAGTAATGACTCAAGATCTAAAGATACTAAAGTACTTGCAGCTCAAGATGGAACTGTAACTTCTATTAGAAACAATGTATCTGCTGAAGGAGATGAGTCTTTAGGATATGGAAATTATATTATTATAGATCATGGAAATGGATTTAGTACTTTATATGCCCATTTAATATTTGATGGAGGAATACTAGTTAATGTTGGAGACGAAGTAAAAATGGGACAACAAATTGCTTGGATGGGATCTACAGGATATTCTACAGGAAAGCACTTACATTTTGAAATAAGAAAAGATAACAGTAGGTTAGATCCATTAGATTTTTACAATATTGTTAGAATAAATGATGAGAGTATAACTTATGATGAAGATAAAGCAAATGATACAATACAAGGAAATTCAGCAGCTCAATATAAATATGTTTCATCAAAAGGAAATAAAAATAATAAAGAAAATTCAAATAATTCTGATAAGAATAATAATAAAGGAGCAGAAACTGAAATTAAGTATACTGAAAATAAAGAAAGTAAAGATTTAAGAAATCCGGATTCAGCAACTGCTAATACATTAAAAAATGGACTTAAGCAAACTTACTGGGGAAAACAAGGAAAATTTGTTGACTATGGTGATAGTAAGAAGACCCTTTATGCATTGGAATATTATAAACAAAATAATGCAGAGCTTATGGCAAGACATGCAGCAGAAGAACTTGGAATTTCAGAAAAAGATGAAATTTCTACTGTATATAAATATGCAGCAATAGCACAGATGATTCAAACTTATTATGCTTGTCAAAACTTTTTAGGTTACACACCATCTTCAAATGGAAATGATGCGGTGTATAAGATGTTTACTACTACAGGATATATGTATATGATGGCTGCAAATGGATATGATACATTTAATTCTAAGCCACCTGCATGGTTGCTTCAAATAGCAAAAGATTTTATTGAACATAAAGAAAAGCAAAAAACAAATCCTTCATTAACATTTAAAGATTATCCACCAGGATTACCAGCAGATAATGCAAGTGCTTGGAATGGTGTACAAACCCTATCTATATGGGATACAGTTGGAAGATTTAATGGACTTAATTCAGAAGGATTAAAAGAGCAACTCGTAGCATACTATTATTATAATAGTAGAATTGACGACTATGTAATTGCATTATATGCAAGATCAAGCAGTACAAGAAGGGCAATTATGCTTATGGATCATAGTAGTGATTGTAATACTAGACCAACTACACATACAGATGTAGATAGACAAAGCGATGCAATGGATATTAAAAATGCTTCCAAAATATTTTATAGTTCTTCTAGGCCATATATAACTTCAATTAATGGTGTAGATGGTTATGAATATGGTAATGTTTATCTTGTAGGTAAGGAATATGGAACTTATAATGGAGCATCAGGCTATAAAGACAAAGTATATATACCAAAGTAGGGAGATTCAAATGAGAGATGAAATAAAAGATAAAGCAAATAAAAAACAAAAAAAATCTAGAAGTTCTAAGGTAGTATATACCTTAGAACAACTAGAGGAAATAAAGAAAACTTTAAAAGTCGTTGATATGAAAGTAGAAGAAGTGGATTCAACACTTAATCTAGTAGGATACATTGGAAATAATATAAAATCATTTATGCCAAGAGAAGAAGTTTCTAGCATAGTAGGTGAAGATGGACAAGTTGAAGAAAGGCATGTTACAAATAAAGTTGGAAAAGTAATACCAGTATGTATAAAAGATATTATAAGTAAAGATGATGGTATTGAACTTGTAGTTTCTAAAAAAATGGTTGAACTTAAAGTTAGAAAATGGATGTACATGCATTTAAAAGCTGGTGTAAAATTAAAAGGAATTGTAGTTAATTTGCTTGATTATGGGGCTTTTGTAGATGTAGGTGGAGGAGTAATTGGACTAATAAAACTGCAAGATATAAGCACCTCTCCAATTAAACATCCAAGTGAAATATTAAAGGTTGGCCAAAGAATCAATGTTATAGTAAAAAAATATGACAGAGATACTGGAAAAATAGAACTTTCTTATAAGGAACAACTTGGAACATTTGAACAAAATGTAAAGGGACTAAAAGAAGGCGATATTGTAGAAGGTGTTGTAAAAAATAGAATAAAGACAGGTATTTTTATTGAATTAAAACCAAATCTAGTTGGAATGGCAGAACATGTTAGTGGAATAGAATATGGACAAAAAGTGCTTGTTAGCATAAAGAAAATTTCCTTAGAAAAAAAGAAAATAAAACTTATAGTAATAGGTTAACCAAATTTAAAAGTATAGGTAGTGTGTAGCTTCCTATACTTTTTTTGTGTAAAAAGTACACTAGTTTTGTAAGAAAGTTTTTTAGATATTAACATTTAAATGGTAACATATGTATTATTTTAATAATAATTTTTCGGGTTATATTTTTATTCTTATTTTTTATTCTAAAGTAATTTTTGTTCTTATAATTCTTTATCTTAAAACAAATTTAAATTAAAAAAATA
>HF996764.1:0-2592 GCA_000433335.1 Clostridium sp. CAG:1219
ACTTTATCTTTATAATTTTTTAATTTAAGTGTATAATATGCTTGAGGTGATTTATTATGAAAGAATTCTTAAAGAAGAACGGATACATTTCTTTATTATCATCTATAATTTTTGCATTAATTGGTATAATCATAATAGTAAATCCTACCACAACACTTAATGTAATTTCTACTATTATTGGTATTTCAATTATAATTATGGGTGTAGTTAAGTTCTTTACTTCTTTTAGTATCAGAACTACAAATGGAAATCCTGATTTTTCTATGATTTTTGGAAGCCTAATAATTATAATATCAGGTATTGTTACTATATGCTACAGTCAAACAATCCAATCAATAATTAGCATATTAATTGGTCTTTGGATTATTTATTCTGCACTTGCAAGATTTGGATTTTCTATGCAAATAAGAACTATTGGATTCCCAGCATTTATTATTTCAACAATATTATCATTTGCAATGCTTGTATGTGGTATATATGTACTATTTAATTCTTCTGCTATTGTAGTAGGTCTTGGAGTAATAATGTTAGTATTTGCAATAATAGATATAATAGAAGAAATGCTATTTATATCTTATGCAGAAAGATTATAATACTATAAAAAATAAAAAAAGATGAGTCTTTAAATATCTTAAAACTCATCTTTTTTATTTTTAGTATAATTTTTATTTTGATATCAAATCACAGATTATATTTGATATTTCTGTAGGATCTTCTACTTGCAAACCTTCTATTAATCTAGCTTGTGAGTATAAAACTTTAGCATATTTTTTTAGTTCCTCTCTATCTGTATTAAATAGATCCTTTAATTTTTGCGCTATTTTATGACTTTGATTTATTTCCAAAATAGTTTTAGCTTTAATGCTATCTTTGCCACCCATTTGTGAATTTATCGTTTTTTCCATTTCAATAGATACTTGTCCTTCACTAGTTAAACATACTGGATGATTTTTTAATTTATTTGTAAATCTAACTTCTTCTACTTCACTACTTAATGCCTCTTTCATTAGATTTAGCATATCTTTTGCCTGCTCATTTTCTTCTTTTAATTTATTTTTTTCTTCATCTGTATCTAAATCTACATTATCTCCACATACGTTAACAAATTTCTTTCCATCATATTCTGATATAATTTGAAGTGCAAATTCATCAACATTTTCTGTCAAATACAAAATTTCATAACCTTTATCTTTTATTTGTTCTACTTGTGGTAATTTTTCAGCCTTTTCAATGCTGTCAGCAGCTGCATAATAAATTGAGTTTTGTCCTTCTTTAGCCCTTGATACATACTCTTTAAATGTAACTAATTTCTTTTCGGCAGATGAATAAAACATTAATAAATCTTTTAATTTATCTTTATTTGCGCCATAGTCATTATAAGCACCAAATTTTAATTGTAATCCAAATGTTGTAAAGAATTTTTCATATTCTGGTCTATCATTATTTAGCATTTTTTCAAGTTCTGATCTTATCTTGTTTTCAATGTTTTTAGCTATTATCTTAAGCTGTCTATCATGTTGTAACATCTCCCTTGATATATTTAAAGATAAGTCTTGACTATCTACAAGTCCTTTTACAAATCCAAAATAGTCTGGCAATAATTCTTTGCATTTTTCCATTATTAGTACACCATTTGAATATAACTGTAATCCCTTTTCATATTCTTTAGTATAAAAGTCATATGGAAGATGTGATGGAATATACAAAAGTGCATCATAACTACATTGACCTTCTACAGAAGTGTGAATAACCTTTTGTGGTTTTTGGAAATCATAAAATTTCTCTATATAGAAATTATCATATTCCTCATCAGATACTTTTCCTTTTTTCTTCCAAATTGGAATCATAGAGTTTAATACTTCAATTTCCTTTACTTTTTCATATTCATTTTCAGTACCTTCTTTTTTATGGCTATGTTCCATCTCCATCTCAATCGGATAACGGATATAATCTGAATATTTCTTTATTAATGCTTTAATTTTATACTCATCTAAGAAACTACTGTATTTTTCCTCATCTGTATCTTCTTTTAAATGTAAAATGATTTCTGTTCCTACATCATTTTTTTCAGTCTCTTTTATTTCATATCCTTCAATTCCATCTGAGGTCCATTCATGTCCTACACTGTCACTTAAAGCCCTTGATTTTACTGTAACTTTATCGCTTACCATAAATGCAGAATAAAATCCTACCCCAAATTGACCTATTACATTTATATCCTCTTTTTTATCGGCTTCATTTTTAAATAATAAAGATCCACTATGAGCGATTGTTCCTAGATTTTTCTCAAGTTCTTCTTCACTCATACCACAACCATTATCTTTTATTGATATAGTTTTATTTTCTTTATCTATATCAATTTTGATTTTAAGATCTGCTCTATTTACATTAACTGTGTTATCTGTAAGTGATTTATAATATAATTTGTCTATTGCATCACTTGCATTTGAAATAATCTCTCTTAAAAATATTTCTTTATTTGTGTATATTGAATTTATCATTAAATCTAACAATCTTTTTGATTCTGCCTTAAATTGTTTTGTTCCCATAAAAAAATTCCCCCTTTGTTATACACTAAATATATGAAAAATT
>HF996764.1:2631-4939 GCA_000433335.1 Clostridium sp. CAG:1219
CTCCTTACAAATTATAGTACTATTTTTTAGCACTGTCAAGTCATGAGTGCTAATTTATTGTTTTATTTTAATTTTTATACACAAATATATTATTTTTTTAAATTCAATGTTATAATAACACAAAAAGGAGGAACTTTTATGGCTAATTTATATATAATTACTGGACCTGCTGGAGTCGGTAAAAGTACGGTTTCAAGAAAAATAGCATCACTTTCAAAAAAATCTGTATTAATTGAAGGAGATGATATCTATCATCATGTAATATCTAGCTACACTCCTGCTTGGAAAGAGGGAAATCACTTAGAAGTATTTTGGAAAGTGTGCTTTGAAACAATAAAAATTTATTTAAATTACGGTTATGATGTAGTTTTCAATTATATTATAACTCCAAAAAATTTAGACGATATCAAAAATACCTTTAAGGGATATAATAAAAAATTTGCCGTGCTAATAGTAGATGAACAAACTATATTGCAAAGAGATAAAACAAGGCCTATAGACTGCCAAATGAAAGATAGATGTCTTATACTACTAAATAATTTTAAAAACTACGATTTTGGAGAAGATTATTTTTTAAATTCTTCCTCACTTACTGAAAATGAAACCGCCGAAAAAATATTATCAGGTGAGAAATATAATTTATAAGGAGATTTTAGATGATTATAGAATACGATTCAAAATATGATGAAGAAATAAAAGATTTATTAGTAGATCTTCAAAACTATTTAATAGATATTGATGATTGGCATACACAAATACTGTCTGACAACTATAGAGAGAATTATTTTCTGTTAGATATAAAAAAATTTAAAGAACAATCTGGTAAAATATACTTATCAATTAATAATGGTATAATAGATGGTTTTATACTTGGCGTCATATCAATGAGTGATGAAATTGATATTCTTACTAACGATTGTGCAAAAACTGGAGAAGTTTTAGAGCTTATAGTTAAAACTAACTCTAGAGGTAGTGGTATTGGTAAAGAGTTATTAAATAAAATTGAGGCTTATTTTAAAAGCATTGATTGCAAGAGAATTAACATTGAAGTTTTTGGTCCAAATAAAAGAGGACTTAACTTTTATGAAAAAAATGGTTATAAAATAAGAGATTTTATAGTTTCTAAAAAAATAGATACTTAAGTTATTCTTAGGTATCTATTTTTCTATCCATAAATACATTCCTGTAATTTTTTCTTTTTCATACTTAAATCCTGCCTTCTTATAGAATTCTTCATTTCCCGCAGTAGGCGTAAGTTCCACTTGCATTTTTTCTCCAGGTTTTACACTATTTTCAATTAGTTGTTTTAATTTACGAACTATCATACTTCCTATACCCATTCCTTGAAATTTAGGCTTTACACAAATATCAGTCAAAATACAAACTATACTATTATCTCCTACTACTCTTCCAATTCCCGCAATATCACCATCCACCTTAACTGATACAGCATACATTGTATTTTCTAATGCTTTTTTTACCTGCTGTTTGCTATATGTTTTCCATCCAACAGATTCAACTACCTCAATAAATTCATCTACCGTTAAAGAATAATCCAATTTTATTTCCATATTTCCTCCTAAAGAATTTAGATTATTTTATCAAATATTATCAGGCTATACAAGTCTTAGTAACAAAAATACCCAAGCAAAAGCTTGGGTATCCTTACGTTAAACTATTCAATAGGAATGTATTTTTTATTTGGTAATTCTTTCTTTTCTTCTTTTCTTGGAACTTCAATAGACAAAGTACCATTTTTGAATTTAGCTTTAATATCTTCTTCTGTTACTTCTTTTCCTACATAGAAGCTTCTAGAACATTCTCCAACATATCTTTCTTTACGTACAAATTTTCCTTTTTCTTCGTCTTTTTCCTCTTTATTTACACTAGCGTGTACTGTTAGATATCCCTCTTGTATATCTAATTTTATGCCCTCTTTTTCATATCCAGGCAAATCAATGTCAATGATATATTTATCTTTTTTCTCCTTTATATCAGTCTTCATTAATTTACTTTCTCCCTCATTAAAGAATGAATCTCCAAACATATCATCGAATAAATCAAAACTATGTCTTCTAGGTATCATCATCATAAAAATCAACTCCTTCAAATCACATAATGTGTTGACACTTGATGGGAGTGGCACATTTATATTAGTGATAACTATATTATTATCACTTTCATATATTATTATACTCTTATTTTTAGCATTGTCAAGTATAGAGTGCTAATTTCACAAAATGTTCACATTTTTATTAATCTAAGAAAATTTACCTTTAATGTAAATTACAATCTTCTTATATAATTC
>HF996765.1:0-2696 GCA_000433335.1 Clostridium sp. CAG:1219
ATCTAATAAAAAATAATTATGAAAATGCAGATAATATAACGATTAACAATAACCAATATAAAATTGAGCAAATTGTATCTATAAAAATGAAAGAAGAAACAGAGGGAGGATATATTTACTATAAAACTGAAAATAAAGAATTAATACAACAAATAATAGAAGCAATTAAAAACATACAAATTGGGGAAAAAGTTGATCTTACATTTAGTGACAATGGACGATATTATACGATTGAATATTACGATGGAACAACAACAACATATTATTTCCAAAGTAATTATTATAACAAAGATAATATAAATTATGAAACTTACAATTATGACAAATTAAAGGAAATTAATATACCAAAGGAAAATATAAATAAATGATCAAAATTGCATAAATTATACATTTTGCGGGAGTAGCTGTATTGATAACTACTCCCTAGTTATACTAATATGATAAAAAAATAGTCTGAATTTTTTACAAATTATTTCTATAAGGTATAGTTTTAAACTATATCTTGTCTTTTTTTTGCTTGAATTTACTTTAATAATATTGTATAATTCTCATTGAAATAAATATATATTTATAAGGGAGAAGAATATGAAATTTAAAATAGGTGATTATATAAGTAGATTAAAAGAAGAAAATTTAGTTTTAAATGAAAATGAACTTTTGGAAATAGTTAATAAAAAAATATATGGACTATCTTGCAATTCTCAAGATGTAAAAAAAGAATCTTTATTCATATGTAAAGGAAATTCATTTAAAGAAGAATATTTAAATTCTGCAATAGCAAAAGGTGCTATTTTATATATGAGCGAGAAAAAATATAATGAAAATGTACCCTGCATTTTGGTAAGCAATATAAGACGTGCAATGGCTGTAGTTTCTAATTTATATTATAGTGATTCAAGAGAAAAGTTAAATATAATTGGTATTACTGGTACTAAGGGGAAATCCACAACAGCATATTATATTAAGTACATTTTGGACGAAATGGCAAGGGAAAATGTACAAAAGGATACAGGGATACTTTCTTCTATAAAAACATATGACGGTAAAAGTAATGAATATTCACTTCTTACAACACCAGAATCTATAGAAATTAATGAAAGATTTTACAATATGGTTAACAGTGGAATAAAAAATGTCGTTATGGAAGTATCCTCTCAAGCATTAAAATACGATAGAACATATGGAATTGATTTTAATGTTGGAGTATTTTTAAATATATCTGAGGACCACATAAGTAGTGTAGAACATTCGGATTTTGAGGATTATTTTTCATCAAAATTGGAAATATTTAAGAACACTAAAATAGCTTGCATAAATCTTGATGCTGATTTTAGTGATAGAATACTTAGCACTGCAGAACAATATTGTAAAAAAGTTATTACGTTTTCAACTAAAAATGGCAATGCTACAGTATATGCTAAAAATATAATTAAAGTTGGAAACTCAACCAAATTTGAAGTTGTTATAGCTGGTAGACAAAGAGAGTATATTTTAAATATGCCGGGAATATTCAATGTTGAAAATGCTCTTGCAGCTATATCAGTTGCGTATTCTCTAAACGTTGATGAGAGATTTATATATTCAGGACTTAAAATGGCAAAAGCAGAGGGAAGAATGGAAATATATAGTTCCAAAGATGATAGCGTTATAGCGCTTGTTGACTATGCGCATAATAAGCTAAGTTTTGAGAAAGTATTTGAGTCTGTAAAACAGGAATATAAAAGTAGGAAAATTGTATCAGTATTTGGATGTCCTGGAAATAAAGCGTTAAATAGAAGAGTGGATCTACCAACTGTAGCAGATAGTTATAGTGATAAAATATATTTAACAGCTGATGACCCTGGAAATGAAAGGGTGGAAGATATTTGCAAGAGTATGTCTTATAATATAAAAAATACCCCTTATGAGATTATAGAAGATAGAGGAGAAGCAATCAAAAAAGCAATAGAGGAGGCTGGTAAGGATTCTATTGTATTAGTACTTGGAAAAGGTGTAGAAACCCTTCAAAAATGTGGTAATAAAAAAGAAAAATATTTATCAGATGTTTATTATGTAAAAGAAAGTTTAAAAAGTTTACCATCAGTAATTGAATAATATTACAAAATATGCTAAAATTTTTGTGGAGGGGATATTATGTTTTGTAAAAATTGTGGAAAAGAATTGAATGAAAATGAAAGCTTTTGTGGTGAGTGTGGAACAAAGGTAGTTCCTGAAACTCAAAATGTAGGAAATATCGAAAATACAAATAATAATCCTATAAATGAACCAAAATCTCAGACTTATAATGTTAACAACATAAGTAGTAGTACGCAAGAAAATAAAAAAGATGATATGAAAGGTTTTAAAGTAGCATCACTGGTGTTTGGTATTATATCATTAGTATTTAGTTTTTTGATTAATTTATTTATTTTGCCTTTTGCGATTATTTCACTTACTTTAGGTATAATATATTCTGCAAAGAAAAAAAGAATATGTGCTGGAATAATACTTAGCGTAGTATCAATTATAATATCTATTGCAATGATTTTTGTAATTAGCTTTTTTGCTTATTTTTCTGCGGTGAATACTGTGCCATTAGAGGATTCTATTAATAAAGTAAGTAAAATAAATGAAGATTTAACTAATTCATTAGAAAATGACAAAAATAATTACTATAATAATAATTTAAATAATGAAATAAACTCAAAATATAGTAC
>HF996765.1:2733-2993 GCA_000433335.1 Clostridium sp. CAG:1219
ATGTAGGAAGTGATTCATATGGATATATAAAAGTTCCAAATGATTTTGCTAAATTTGTAGATGTAGATGGAAATTCTACAATACAGTATAGTAATACGTCTTGGATTGTAACTATTTATTCACCTTCTGATACATCTATTACACCTTATCTTTATAGTAGAAATGTAGCAAGCTTGATGAAAGAAGAGGGAGTAGAACAAATTAATAGATCTTATGAATCTGTAACAAGTAAAAAATATCTTGCAAATTATGTGGAAGGT
>HF996765.1:3017-5389 GCA_000433335.1 Clostridium sp. CAG:1219
ACAAAAATGAAAATAAATGGCTAAAATGTTGGATATTTAAAGATGATAGTGGAAAAGTACATTATATATCTATAGAAGGGCCAGACAAAGAAAATGATTATTATGATTTAGTAAATACATTTGTTAGTGAAAAATAATTTAATATAAAAAGAAAGGGGAGTGGATACTAATCCTTTCTTTTTTGATCTAAATATGTTCTATTGTAAAAAAATAGGACATAAATATTGTATTATTTTGATTATTGTAATATAATTTAATATGTATGTAGCATTAGGAGAAGATAATGAAAAAGATAAAACTTATATATAATTCTGGAGCAGGTCAAAGTAAATTTAAATATTTTTTAGATGTTATAATTGAAAAATTTATGGAAAACAATTGCGATGTATCCGTATTTAGAATTGATAAGAATACAAATTTATATGAGTATTTAAAAGATTCTGAAAAAGAAGGGGTATATGGAATTGTAGTCGCAGGTGGAGATGGAACTGTAAATAGGGTAGTTAATGTTATTATGAAAAATAACATTAATGTGCCACTTGGTGTAATTCCAGCAGGTACTTCTAACGATTTTGCAAGACATCTTAAAATGCCAAATAATTTTTCAGAGTGTATTGAAAAAATTCTTGCTGGCAATATTCAATCAGTTGACGTAGGTAAGGCAAATGATAAGTACTTTGTAAATATCTGTTCCGCAGGGCTATTTACTAATGCTCCGCAAAAAACGGATGCTAAACTTAAAAATGTGATAGGAAAGTTATCATATTTTGTTACTGGTGCAAAGCAAGCATTTTCTTTTAGACCGTTTAGTGTAAGAATAGAAACTGAAACTCAAAGTATAATAGAGCCTATAACCCTATTTCTGATATTTAATGGCAGTGGAGTAGGTGGATTTGATCTAACAGAGAGTAAAGCTAGTATTCAAGATGGAAAGTTCGATATTGTAATAATAAAAAAATGCAAGTTTTCAGAAGCCAGTCTACTTGCAGGTAAAATATTATCTAGAACATATCTTGAAGATAAGAATGTTATATATTTGAAAGAAAAAAGTATAAAAATATATAAAGTAAAGGGAAAGTGCGATAATCCAGATGTTGATGGTGAATCTGGACTTAAATTTCCACTTGAAGTTACTTGCTGTAAAAAAGCATTAAAAATGTTTTTATAAACAAATGATAAACTAAGAGGTGAAAGTATGAACATACTTATAGCGTTACTACTTTTTGTTTTAGGACTAATAATTGGTGGTATAGTAGTAAATAATGTTATAAATCAAGGAAAATCTAATAAAAAAAGTATTGAAAAACAGGCTTATACGGATCCACTTACAGGTGGTAAAAACAGACATCTTTTTATGTTAGACTTAGATAAGCTAATAAAAAAAGGAAAAAAATTTGCAATATGCTTTTTAGACTTAGATGGATTCAAACAAATTAATGATACTATGGGACATGATGCTGGGGACGAACTTTTGATAAAATTAAGTGATACATTTTTGCAAAAACTGCCTAAAAATGCATGTTCATACAGACTTGGCGGAGATGAATTTAGTATTGTTATTACTGATATAAAAACAACAGAAGATATTACTAATATATTAGATCACCTAAGAGAAGAATTGAATGTGCCATTTGTGATTGATAATGCTAATATATCTCTTGAATATAGCCTTGGGGTTTCAGTATTTCCTGAAGATTCTACTTCCAAAAAAGATCTTATAACATATGCAGATGATGCAATGTATTATATAAAAGAGCATGGAAAAAATGATTACTATTTCCATAATAAAGTTTTAAAAGCTAAACTAGAAAATAGAACAAAAATGGAGAGAGAATTAAAGGTAGCTTTTGAAAACAAGCAATTTGGTATAAATTTTCAACCTAGAATATCTTTAAAGGAAAAAAATAAAATGTCTCTTGAAGCACTTTTGTATTGGAATCATCCTGTACTTGGGGAAATTCCATCAGAGTACTTTATAAAACAAGCAGAAGAAATGTCACTTATGATTAAACTTGATGAATATGTCCTAAAAATGGCTTGTGAGAAGCTAAATGAAATTAAAGAGGCAAAGTTAATAGATGGTCTGTCTATTGCAGTTAATATATCAAATTCTCATATGAAAAGGAAAAATTTCGTAAAAAATTTGTGTGATATATTAGAAAAGTATAATATATCAAATGGAGAAATAGAAATTGAACTTACAGATGATATAGATATCAAAAATATAACAGAGTATAAATATATGTTTGAATCTTTAAAAAATTCTGGAGCAAATATTATTATAAATAATCTTCAAGTAAAACACGAAGCAATAACTCTTATTAAAACTTTACCTATAGATAAAATAAAATTAGTTTCAAAATATGTTTCAA
>HF996765.1:5410-9999 GCA_000433335.1 Clostridium sp. CAG:1219
AGATAGTCAAATAGGTAAGGAAATATTAAAAGATATAATAGTATTAGCAAAAGACTTGGAGTATAAAGTTATTGTGATTTGTGTTGATGAAGATAGAGAACTTGAATATGCCATAAGAAATGGAGTTGACTTTGTTCAAGGAAATTTAATTTGCAAAGTTATAAAAAGCAAAGACGTTTATGAATTTTTAAATAATTATAAAACAGAAAGAAAAGCTTTTGATAACAAAATTTTTAGTTTAAAATAACAACTATTTTAAAAAAATAAAAAAAAGCAAAAAAACTGTTGACAAACTAAATATTATAAGTTATAATAATATCTGTCAACAGATAAGTGGGCGCTTAGCTCAGCTGGGAGAGCATCTGCCTTACAAGCAGGGGGTCACAGGTTCGAGCCCTGTAGTGCCCACCACTTATTTTTTGGCCTGGTAGTTCAGCTGGTTAGAACGCTAGCCTGTCACGCTAGAGGTCGTGGGTTCGAGCCCCATTCAGGTCGCCAATTTTTTTTTATATTTTTTAAGCTGGTCAGATAGCTCAGTCGGTAGAGCAGGGGACTGAAAATCCCCGTGTCGGCAGTTCGATTCTGTCTCTGACCACCAAATATGCGGGAGTAGCTCAGTTGATAGAGCGCCGCCTTGCCAAGGCGGAGGTCGCGGGTTTGAGGCCCGTCTCCCGCTCCATTTGTAATTAGGTGTTAATTAAGTGTAATAATTTTTAAAGCATTTAATATAATGTATTAATGGCGCTATAGCCAAGTGGTAAGGCACGGCTCTGCAAAAGCCTGATCCCCGGTTCAAATCCGGGTGGCGCCTCCAGGAAAATCTGTTTGAACTTTATTGAACAGGTGAGATATGAAAATCGATCAGAAAAAGTCTGGTTGATTTTTTTGTTTAAAAAATACTAAAAAAAGAATTAATCAGTAATATATTGGTTGATTTTTTACCACTTATATAGTAAAATGTATGTTGTTATAAGGGAGATTTTATCATGGATAAAGAATATGAGAGAAAATGTTATGAACTTGCTCACTACATTTTTCCAGATGTAGATGAGACAGTAGATGAGTTAGAAATAAAATACAAGGAAAGAAATTTAAAAAGTGGAGCTTGTGTAACAAGATTTGCTCCATCACCAACTGGATTTTTACATACAGGGGCTTTATTTACGACTTTGGTAAATAAGTTACTGGCTACCCAAAGTGAAGGTGCATATTATCTTAGAATTGAAGATACAGACACAAAAAGAGAAGTAGAAGGTAGCGTAAAACTATTTACAGAAGAACTATCAAAATTTGGGCTTATGCCAGATGAGGGAGTAATTTCTGAGACGGAGGAAAAGGGAGACTATGGTCCATACAGACAAAGCAAGAGAAAAGAAATATATAGAATTTGTGCAAAACATTTAGTAGAAAAAGGACTTGCATATCCGTGTTTTTGCACTCCTGAAATGCTAGATACAACAAGAAAATCACAAGAAGCAAATAAAGTTGTACCAGGATATTATGGAATATATGCAAAATGTAGAAATATATCTATAGATGAAGCATTAGAAAGAGTAAAAAATGGAGAGGCTTACATATTACGTTTTAGAAGTAATGGTTCACATCTTAATAAAACATCTTTTATAGATGGGGGAAGAGGAAAAATTGAACTCGCTCAAAATGATCAAGATGTTGTATTGATAAAAAAAGATGGACTTCCAACATATCACTTTGCTCATGTTGTAGATGATCACTTTATGCATACTACACATGTTGTAAGAGGAGAAGAATGGATCCCATCAACGCCAATACATTTAGAACTTGCATCAGCAATGGGATTTGAGCCACCAGTATATGTTCATGTACCACTTATAATGGTAAAAGATGGAGAAAGCAGAAGAAAGCTAAGTAAAAGAAAAGATAGAGAAGCTGCAGTATCATATTTTATTAAAGCAGGATATGAAAAAGAGGCAATGTTAGAATATTTAATGACTCTTGTAAATTCAGATTTTGAATCATGGAGATCTAAAAATAAAGATGCTGATATTTTTGAGTTTAAGTTTAAAATAAATAAAATGAGTTCTTCTGGTTCTCTTTTAGATATTCCAAAGTTGAATGATATTTCAAAAGAAGTTATTGCAAAAATGGATAGTCAAACGATTATGGAGAAAGTATTAAAATGGGCTAAGGAATATGATAAGGAAGCATATGATATATTAAATAGAAATTTATCATATACTAGAGAAATATTTAAAATGGAAAGAGATGGAGCAAAGAAAGTTCGTAAAGATATTTATAAATGGGAAGATATCATACCAACATTTTTCTATTTCTTTGATGATCTGTTTGAAAAAGATATGGAAAAAAATGGAATTGAATTGAAAAATATCTTAACAGAAAATTCCAAAATAAGTAATGAACTTATAAATAAAGTATTAGAAAGATATTCTAAAGTATATAACCCAAATCATACTAAAGATGAATGGTTTGAGACCCTTAAAACGTGTGCCTCAGATTTAGGATTCTGTACTGATATGAAAGAATACAAGCAATCAAAAGAAAAATATGTAGGAAGTACAGCTGATTTTTCTTATATTATAAGGGCTGCAATTACAAATAGAAAAAATAGTCCAGATATTTACCAAATAATGCAAATTTTAGGAAGCGAAGAGGTAATAAAAAGACTAGGTAGAAGAATTTAAATTAAACCTTTTTATGGCAATTAAGTTTGTTATAAAAAGGTTTTTTATGTTAAAAAAGTAATAGATATGTTTAATTTTGTTATTTAATGTAATTTAATTCATTATTATTAGATTGTATCTTTAAATATTGGGATGGATATGATAAAATGAATGTTGAAAGTAGAGGATTATAATGCAAAACACAGAAGAAAATATAAGAAAATTAGAAGAGTATATAAAATATAGAGATGATATAAAAGTAGATGTACTTGACGTTATGAAAACTGTTGCATCACTTAATGGAGTAAAATTTAAAAAAACAGAGGGAATGAAGCAAATAGATAAAATAATACCAAGTAAAAAGCATATGGTCTTTATTTTACTTGATGGATTTGGGTATTATAAATTAAAAAGACTGGGAGAGGATTCTATTTTAAAACAGAATAATAAAATGAAAATAAAAACTGTAAATCCGACTTCTACAGCATGTGTTTTAACTAGTCTTATGTCAGCATCATATCCAAACCAACATGGAATTTATGGATGGTGGGACTATAATAAAGATTACGATTTAAGTTATTACCCTTTATTATTAGAAGAGAGAAAAACAGGAGAAAAATTAAAGGATAAGGGGATATCAAACAAAGAAATATATAAGTTTGAAAGTATATTTAATCAGTTTAAAACCAAAGTAAATGTATATGAAAGAAGAGATTTAATAAACTCTGAATATACAAATATGTTTTCTAAAAAGGCTAGTAAATATGGATTTTATTCTATAAAAGATTGTTTTGAAAAAGTTAAAAAAAATATATTAGAACGAGAAACAGCTACTTTTAATTATATATATATAAATGGACTTGATGAAGCATCACACTCAAATGGCGTTGATAGCAAAGAAGTATCAGACATTATAAATGCAGTTGAAAATGGAATAAAAAATGTGGCAAATGAAGAAACGTCTGTAATTTTAATAGCCGATCATGGGCAAGTAGATATGACGAGTATGATGTATTTGAACCAAAAAACAGATTATACAAAATACTTTTATGCGCTGCCATCAATAGATACTAGAATGATAAGCTTTTTTGTTAAAAATGAATGCACTAAAGAATTTGAAGAGAAATTTATGGAAGAATTTAGTCAAGATGTAATATTGCTTACAAAAGAACAAGCAAAAAAGATAAATTTGTTTGGAAGCAGTAGTTACTCAGAACATGCAGATAAATCTCTTGGGGAGTATATAGCAGTAGTAGTAAATAATAAATTTTTAGTTTGTGATAAATTGATGCTAGAAGATTATATTTTAACAAAAGGTAATCATTCAGGACTTACAAAAGAAGAAATAACAGTTCCATTTGTTGTGATTTAGAGTATGTAATAAAAATAAGTAGAAAAGGGAGTTATAATTTAAATGTACGATTCAATAAATTCCAAATACACATATAACATAACGGATGTGTTAAAAAATAAACTTAATATAAGAAATGAAGAAAAATTAAAAGAATATGAGAAGAAAGTTGTGGCATTGAAGTTACTTTCTATTAGGAAAGCAGTTTATGAAAAATTTGAAAATAATTTTAATGAGGAAAGACTTAAGTTTATTCATAAGTATTTTTTCTCTGAAATTTATGATTTCGCTGGAGAATATAGAGAAGAGAATATTACTAAAGATAATTTTAAATTTTCAGATTATAGGTATATAAAGGATAATATAAAAATAATTATAGAAAAAATAAACCTTGATAAGTTAACCAATTTAAACGAAAATGAACTAGTTAGTTTTATTTCTTCAATTATGACTGATCTTAATGTGTTACATCCATTCCGAGAAGGAAATGGAAGGGCTACGAGAGAATTTATAAGAGAACTATTAGAATATTTAGGATATGAAATTGATTTCTTTTTAATAGATTATGATAAAATAAT
>HF996765.1:10024-16863 GCA_000433335.1 Clostridium sp. CAG:1219
GAAGCTAGCAAAATTGCTGTAATAGATGAGAGTAAACAAATAGAATTATTAAAGAAATTTATAAGGAAGGTATAATATGAAAATTAAATCTTTTTGGAAAAATAAGAAGAGAGTTTTAGCTATTGGTACTATGTCAGTATTAATAATATTACTTCTAATATTAGGCGTAGTATTAGTAAACAAAAATAAGCCTATAGAAACTATGAGTAATGTAGATGTGTATGAAGAAAATTTTGATGAAGTAAAGTTAGAAGATGATTTAGAAAACCAAGATATTAAAAGCATTGATGAATTGGAAGAAGTAAAAGAAGAAGTAGTAGAAGAAGAGAAAAAAGAAGAGGAAAATTCTCAAACTGCAAATAATACCGACGATAAAAAAATGGTTTCCAATAAGAGATTTTATATAAAAGTAAATAATCAAACAAATACAGTTACTGTATATAGTAAAAATCAAAATGGAGATTATGAACCACTAAAAGCAATGGTATGTTCTGTTGGAACGTATACGCCAACTTCTGGAAAATACACTATAGGAAGTAGATGGGAGTGGCTAGGACTTTTTGGAAATGTTTTTGGACATTATGTTACACAGATAACAGGAAATATATTATTCCATTCAGTTCCATATACTGCTTGGGGAGATAATGGAACACTTGAATGGTGGGAATATGATAAACTTGGTACAAAAGCTTCTATGGGGTGTGTTAGACTTCAAATATCAGATGCTAAATGGATATTTGAAAATGTAGATAGAGGAACTGTTGTTGAGTTTTATTCGGATGCCAATCCTGGTCCTCTTGGTAAACCTACATCAATGAAAATTTCTCAAAACGAAGAATGCAGAAATTATGATCCTACTGATCCTTCAAATAATAATCCATGGAAAAACTATAATGATAAAAAACAGCAAGAAGAATTAAAAAAACAAGAAGAAAAAAAGAAACAAGATGAAATAACAAAAAAAGATGATGAAGAAAAAATAGATATATACAGTCAAAATAAAAATTAAAATATAGATACTTATAGTATTTACATTAAAAAAATGTTGTGGTATAATGATTCGTAGTTAAAAACTATGACAGGAACGAGTAATAGTATTATAAAATATGTAGCGAGTTAGGGGTGGTGAAAGCCTAATTAGAGTAGTATACTATGAAAATCATCCTCGAGTTGCAAGCTGAACAGAGAAATCTAATTAAGTGTAGCCGTAATCCTTACGTTATAAAGGACACATATGTTAGTATGGTGTATAATAAAGGTAGAATATAATTGTGCAATATGATCGCATGTGGCCTTTTTATACAGGCATGTGCGATTTTTTCATACTTAAAATTAAAAGGGGGATTTTTTATGGAAGAAAAAAAAGATTATTCTTCAACACTAAACTTACCAAAAACCGAATTTGAAATGAGAGGAAATTTACCAGCAAAAGAGCCTAAAATTTTGGAGGATTTTATTTCAAAAAAAGTTTATTATTTAGCATTGGAAAAAAACAAAAACACTGGAAAAAGATTTGTACTTCATGATGGCCCACCTTATGCTAATGGAAGTATCCATACAGGACATGCAATCGATAAAATCTTAAAGGATATAATTATAAGATATAAAACAATGAATGGATACTATGCTCCATACGTTCCAGGTTGGGATACACATGGCCTTCCAATAGAAAAGAAAGTTCAACAAGAAAAGAAAATTACAAAAGATGATGTTGGGGTAACTGAATTTAGAAAAATATGTAAAGAATTTGCTCTTGAGGCTGTAAAGAAAACTGCAACTCAATTTGAACGTTTAGGAGGACTTGGAGATTATCGTGATGAAACAAAAAGATATCTAACACTTGATAAAAAATTTGAAGCAAAGCAAATAGAAGTGTTTGGAAAGATGTATGAGAAGGGTTACATTTATCGTGATTTAAAGCCTGTATATTGGTGTAGTGACTGTGAAACTGCGCTTGCAGAGGCTGAGATCGAATATAAGGATGATACTTCTACATCAATATATGTTAAATTTAAAGTTATTGATGATAAAGGAATATTATCACAGTATGGAACTGAAAATTTATACATAGTAATTTGGACTACAACACCATGGACTCTTCCAGGAAATATGGCTATAACATTAAATAAAGATTTTGATTATGCTGTAGTAGAAGCATGTGATAAGAAATATATAATGGCCAAAGAGTTAGTAGAAAAAGTAATGAGTGTAGGAAAATTTGAAGAGTATAAAATACTTGGAGAATTAAAGGGAAGCAAACTTGAAAATATAATTTGTTTAAATCCTGTAATTGATGATAAAACTTCACGTGTTATACTAGGATCAGATAAAGATTTACTCGTTACACTTGATGCTGGAACAGGTTGTGTACATACTGCACCTGGTCACGGACACGAAGATTACTTATGTTGTAAAAGATACAAAGATATTGATATAATTGTTCCTGTAGATAAACATGGTAAGATGAATGAACTTGCGGGCAAATACAATGGAATGTATTATACGAAAGCAAATGATGCAATAATTGAAGATCTAAAAGAAAGTGGTATGTTATTTGCATCTCAAGAGATTACCCACCAATATCCACACTGTTGGAGATGCAAAAAGCCTGTAATATATAGGGCAACTACTCAATGGTTTGCTTCAATAGATGGCTTTAGAGAAAAAGCACTTTCAGAAATTGATAATGTTAAATGGTACCCAAGTTGGGGAGCAGAACGTATGAAAAACATGATCAAAGATAGAACAGATTGGTGTATTTCACGTCAGAGATGTTGGGGAGTGCCAATTCCTATATTCTATTGTGCAGATTGTGGAAAAGAGTATGTAACTCATGAAACTTTAAAGAAAGTTCAAGAATTATTTGCAAATGAAGGTTCATCTGCTTGGTTTTCAAAAACTCCAGAAGAAATTATAGGAAATAATTTTGTATGTGAATGTGGTTGCACTAAACTAGAAAAAGAAAAAGACATAATGGATGTATGGTTTGATTCAGGTTCTTCTCATACTGCCGTTTTAAATGAGGCATATGGTCTCCCTGAAGGAAAAGCAGATATGTACATTGAAGGAAACGATCAGTATAGAGGATGGTTCCAATCATCACTTTTAACCGCTGTAGCAACAAAAGGAGAAGCTCCATACAAAGAAGTTGTAACACATGGTATGGTAGTTGACGGCGAAGGAAGAAAGATGTCAAAATCTCTTGGAAATGGTATAGACCCTATTGATATTGTAAATGAATATGGCGCAGATATTTTAAGACTTTGGGCTACTTCATCAGATTATCATGCAGAAATTAGGCTTTCAAAAGATATATTAAAACAAATTGCAGAAGTATATAAGAAAATAAGAAATACTATAAGATTTTTACTTGGCAATACATCAGATTTTGATCCAAAGTCTGATTATGTAGAATATAAAGATAGAGATGAACTAGACAGATATATGATGTATAAAGTAGAAAAATTAGTAGAGTATATAAATGATGCATATTCAAGTTATGAGTATCATTTGGTTTATAGCGAAATTCACAGATTTTGTAACTTAGAATTATCTGCTAAATATTTGGATGTTATTAAAGACAGACTATATACTTACAGAGTAGATCATAAATTAAGAAGAAGTTGTCAATCTACTATGTATGATATATTAAACATACTTACTCGTCTTTTATCTCCAATACTTGTTTATACATCAGAGGAAATTTATTCTTATATAAAACCTATGAATGAGAAAAAAGAAAGTATTTTATTAGAAGATTTCCCTATATACACTAATGAATACGAAGATAATACTTTAATTGCTAAGTGGAATGAAATTTTTGAAATTAAAGACAGTTTTGCAAAATCAGTAGAAGAGGCAAGGGCAAAAAGAGAAATTGGAAGTTCACTAGATAGTAAAGTTACGCTTTACACTGATGGAAAAGAGTATGAGTTTGCATGCAATAATAAAGAAGAAATTAAACTTGTTTCTATAGTATCAGAATTTGAAATAGAAAAATCAAATGAAAGAAAAGTTGAAGTTTCAAAATCAACAGGTGTAAAATGCCCTAGATGTTGGACTTATGCTAATGAATTTGACGATTCAGGAATTTGTATGAAGTGTTATAAAAATATGTTATAAAAATATGTAATATATAATATTTTTTAGATATAAGTAAAATTTACTTATATCTTTTTTTATAAAATATTGACTTTTTAAACTATAGTGGTATAATTATTTAACATAAATGAATTTAGATGGCCTCATAAATGTGAGTTTAAATATAAAGCAATTTAATTAAAGGAGCTTTTTATGAAAAAAAGTATTATAAAAAATATTTTGGAGATTTTAGCAATATCTTCAATGGCTGTTATGATTGTATCATTTATTACAATATACGCATTTAATTTTTGCATAACTGATGAAAGTCAAGTTAAGTATTTATTAGATAGTACAACAGGAAATGTTACAGTTTTAGAATTGCCAAAAGGTATTAAAGAAGCAGATGTAACATTTAAAGTGAATGTTAGTGTAGATGATATGGATAGTGTAATAAAAGGAGCGGTATTTAATCAAAAAGTTAAAGTAAATGATAAAATTAATTTATATCAGGTACTTTCAATAAACGATAAGTATGCTATCAAGGAGACAAATATGGAAATAGTAAAAATGACAGGAAATGACATTCCAAATGAAGCATCCTTAACTATAACCATTATATTTATTGTAGCTATAGTGAATATAACTGTATATTTTATCTATCTAATATTTTTTTACAATGAGAAAACTCGTTAGTATAAAATGTAACGAATAAAGGAGATACATATGAAAAGAGTTAGTATTTATTCAAGAAAGCTAGGATATTTAGCTAATTTCATGGTACTAGTAATTATTGCCATAATATTTTTTTGCACTTTTAGTGTAAAAAAAGAATGGAAGAATATTGATGTAAGTTATTCTTTTGATCCATATACAGGTAATCTCATAGTAGCTGGATTTCCATCTGAAATGCAAAGTGCAAGACTTTCTTTTAGAATTAGTGCAACAATAGACGGTACTGACAATAATGAAAAAGTTGTGAGAGTAAAAGATAGAGTTATCAGCAAAAAAGAAAACTGGATTAATTTATATTCTGAACTTAGAATAGATTCGAATTATAAAATAAAAAAGTTTTCCGTTGTTACAGAAGATGTGGATTACAGTATTTTTTCTCGTACACATTTTGTAATAATAGTTGTAATACTGCTTGCAGCTGTTTGTTATCTATTGTGGTATTTGTTTGCTATAGTGCTAAAAAATAAATAGGGCTACCCGTAAAACGGGTAGTTTTAATTTATGCTATAGGTATAATTAAAGTAATACATTAATTTGACGTAATTTTAGAATTATGTTATAATTGCAGCAGTTTTAATTTTATGAAAAAGCAATAAAAATTGCTTTTAGATTATGGAGGAAAACAAAATGCTAAATTTTATTGAAACTAAGAGCAGATATCCGGAAGAGGTGAGTGCCTCTGAACTTATGTACGCATGTCAGTATGGAAAAATAAGGAGGGTAAAAAAATTAATAAAGAAGGGCTTTAATACATACTTTGAAGCTGGCATTGCATTAATGTATGCATCTATGGCA
The DNA here is from genome assembly GCA_000433335.1 of Clostridium sp. CAG:1219. Lineage (GTDB taxonomy): Bacteria > Bacillota > Clostridia > TANB77 > CAG-465 > CAG-465. The sequence continues at coordinate 15,635 of HF996765.1, forward strand.
GGACATGACGAAGTGATCAAAGTGCTTCTCGAAAACGGTGCAAATATTAATAATCGTGCATTATTTTTTGCGTCGCTTAACGGTCATGCATCAACAGTTGAAATATTACTTAAGCATGGTGCCAATATTCATGCTGAGGATGAAAAAGCACTAATAACTGCATCTGAGCAAGGTTACGTGGAAGTAGTGGAAATACTTCTTAAATATGGAGCAGATATATACGCTAAAAATGATGAGGCTCTAGGCCGGGCGGTGCTTTATAATCATATTGAAGTAGTAAAAATTCTTATAGAAGCGGGAGCTAATATACATTTTGATGACGAATATTTGCTACGCACTGCTTCTAAGTATGGGTATACCCCAATAGTTGCCTTACTACTTGAAAATGATGCCGATGTTCACGCTAAAGGCGAAGAGTCACTAAAAAATGCATCTGAGAATGGTAATACTGAAACCGTGAGAGTACTTATTAAGTATGGCGCGGATGTACACACTTGTGATGACTTACCATTAAGAAGAGCTTCATCAGAAGGTTATGTTGAAACGGTGAGAGTACTCATTATAAATGGCGCTGATGTAAATGCTTTAAATGATGACGCAATAAAAAGTGCAGCTCACAATGGTCATGAGGATGTAGTAGAACTATTAATATTAAATGGGGCAAACGTAGAAGCTGAAAATGACTATGCACTCAAAACAGCAATTTATAATAAACATGTTAAAGTAAAAGAAGTACTTTGTAAAATGTGGTATAAAAGACAATAATGATAGCGGAGGAAAACTAAATGGAAAATTATGAAAATCCCGTAAATACTAGTCCAGTGGATGAATACAATTTCGCACTTTGGTATGCATGTAAATATGGAAGAAAGAGATTAGTAAAAACTCTCTTAGCAGAAGGAGTTAATGTCCATGCTGATTACGACTTGGCATTACGATTGGCATCTTGGTATGGGTATGCTGAGATAGTTAAGGTTCTTCTTGAGCATGGAGCAGACGTACATACTTGTAATGATAGTGAACTGAGAGATGCATCTGGAAATGGTTATGTTGAAATAGTTAAGATTCTCCTTGAGAATGGAGCAGATGTCCATGTTTATAATGACTATCCACTACGACAAGCATCTGAAAATGGTTATGTTGAAGTAGTTGAAATACTGCTTGAGCATGGAGCCGATGTGCATGCTATAAATGATGAAGCACTAATAGAAGCATCTTCAAATGGACAT
>HF996765.1:16923-17153 GCA_000433335.1 Clostridium sp. CAG:1219
GCTTGTGGCGGTCTGGCACTAGTATTTGCGGCTGAAAGTGGTCATGTTGAAGTAGTTAAACTACTCCTTGAAAATGGTGCAGATGTCCATGCTAGAGATGACTTAGCATTAATGCACGCATCTTCAAATGGCCATGTCGAGGTGGTTAAAATACTACTTGAAAATGAAGCAAGTGTAGGCATTACGGCAAGCATCTGAAACTGGCCATGCTGAAATAGTTAAGATTCTCC
>HF996766.1:0-218 GCA_000433335.1 Clostridium sp. CAG:1219
TAGCAAAAGTATAATATATTTTTGCTATTTTTCATATTATTTTGTAGGTGGTATTTTTGAAAATTTCTTTTATAAGTAATGGATTAAATAAATTAAAAATTATAGTTATATCCTGTTTTATTGTAGCAGGAGTACTTATAGCTATTAGCTTTTATATAGTAAATAGAGCTGCAGATAACTGTAGAAATATGGCTGATGTACTTTTACAAGATAATATT
>HF996766.1:267-15222 GCA_000433335.1 Clostridium sp. CAG:1219
GAATATGAAATTATTGTCTATGGGAACAAAACTACAAATAGATATAAAGCTTATGAAACGTATAAAAAGGAAAGTGAAATAGATAATGAGTATTTCAAAATTAGAACTGTAAATGAAGATGGAGCAGATATAATGTATGAAATAAATGGTAAAAATTTAAATATATCCTCTAGCAATAGTGGACCTTCAACTTTTTATTTAGAAGATTATAATGTTCGTAAAATTAATTTATATAGTCTATCTACATTCATTGACTTATATTACAACATAAAGAGAATTGATTGTAATTGTGAAAATTATATTTATAAAAATGAAACAGATACAACTTATTTAGTGGGAATAAATATAGATAATAGTTGCGAACTTGAGAGCGGATTAATGGATTTTAGAAGAAAAGTTAAAGAAAGTGGAATGGATATTAGTAAAATTGAACTTGAAATGTCAAAAAAAGATATGAAACCAATAAAATATATCGCATACGACAGTAACAGTAAGGCCTACTTTGAGATAACTTATGAGAATGTAGAATTTAATTAAAATAATTTGTAAATAAAATATTTGATTTTTTTTATTTATAGTGTATAATATAGGGGAGTGTATTATCTTGATTAAAAGAGGAGAAATATATCTTGCAAATTTAAATCCTTCTTTGGGGTCTGAGCAAAGCGGAATAAGGCCAGTTTTAATTATTCAAAATGATACTGGAAATAGATATAGTCCAACTGTTATAGTTTTAGCTATAACGAGTAAAGAAAAGAAAAATATTCCAACTCATGTAAAAATTGATGCCATGCAAGGACTGGAAAAAGATTCTGTGGTACTTGTCGAACAAGTAAGGACAGTTGACAAAGAAAGACTTATAAAAAAGTTAGGTATGCTAAGCTTTGAAAAAATGCAAGAGATAAAAGAAGCTTTAAAAATTAGCTTAAATATTCGCTGTAATTTTGGTAATATATTTTTTGATTGGTAAATGAGGTGAACCTATGGATAAAGATCCTAAAAAAACTGAAAAGAAAAACTCTCCAATGTTTAAGAAAAAAGTAGTAAAAAAAGTAAAAAATGAATTTGAAGACGAGGATTTTATAAAGAAAGTTGGAAAAGAAGATTTTTCTAAAACTACAGAGGTAGAAACAGTGGGAGATAAAAGAAAAGGTAATAATAAAGTTACTTTAAAGAAAAGAAAAGGCAAAAAAATAGGATGGAAAATATTTAGAATAGCAATATTTGTATTTATTGCTCTTGGAATAATAGGTACTGGAATAGTTGTTGGTGTCTTGTCTGGAATAATAGAAGATACTAAGCAAATTACAGCTGAGGAATTACTTTTAAAGGAAAATGGAACAATTTACAGTGCTGATGAACAAGTTATAGGGCAACTTATTGGAACGGAAAATAGAGAAATTGTACAATATTCTAATCTTCCAAAGCATGTAGTTGATGCTGTAACTTCTATCGAAGATGAAAGATTTTTTGAACATAATGGAGTAGATATAAAAAGGACAGTAGGTGCTATTTTTAACTATGTTATACATTTTGGGAAATCTGATTTCGGTGGAAGTACTATAACTCAACAGCTTGTAAAAAATACTACTAATGATAAAGAAGCTTCTTGGACAAGAAAAATTAGAGAATGGTATAGAGCTATTACACTTGAGAAAGGTATGTCTAAAGAAGATATAATGGCTCAATACTTAAATACAATTTATATGGGTGATAATTGTTATGGAATTGAAAAAGCTTCTGAAAATTACTTTGGTAAAAAAGTAACAGATGTAAATGTAGCAGAAGCAGCGTGTCTTGCAGCTATAATACAGTTACCAAGCACATATAATCCATATAATGGCGATGAGTCTAGAGCACTACTTATAAATAGACAAAAACTAGTTTTATCGCAAATGTTAAAACTTGAAAAAATAAGTAAAGAACAATATGATGAGGCTTTAAACTATGAATTAGTATTTACAAAAGATTTTAAAGATGGCAATTCAGTTTCTGTTCTTTCATCTTTTGATGATGCAGTATTAGATGAAGTAGCAACAGACCTTGCTGAAAGTAGAGGCATAACTTATAATGCTGCAATCCAGCTTTTGTACACAGGCGGTTACAAAATATACTCTACACAAGATGTATCTGTTCAAAAAGCAATAGATGATGCTTATAATAATGATAAATTATTCTATACAGACAATGATGGCAAATTTATGGATTCGGCTATGGTTGTAATGGATCAACATACAGGAAATGTTCTTGGACTTATAGGTAGTGCACTTCCTAAAACTATAGATAGAGCTTGGAATGGTGCTACACAATCTAGAAACCAACCAGGATCTACAATGAAACTTCTTGGCGCATATGGCCCAGCTTTTGAACTTGGAATAGCAGCACCTGGAACTGGTGTTGATGATTCTTACTTTACACTTAATGGATGGAATCCTACAAACTACTATTCTGGATATTATGGATATGTAACTTGTAGGCAAGCAATAGCTAAATCTATGAATACTCCTGCTATAAGAACTACACAAAAAGTAGGTATAGATTACGCTTGGACGTTTGCTAAAAATTGTGGACTAAAAGATATGAGTAATGACGATAAAAACTTAGCTTCTGTAGCTATTGGGGGCTCTGCTAGAGGCGTTACAGTACTAGAACTTTGTAATGCATATGCTACTATCGCTAACGAAGGAGTACATGTAGAACCAAAATTATATACAAAAGTTACAGATAAAAATGGAAATGTAATATTATCTAAGGAATCAGAAGTTAAACGTGTTATGAAAGATTCAACTGCTTATATGCTTACTAGCTGCTTAGAATCAGTAACTTCAGGCGGAGGAACTGCTTCGGGTTATGTTAGAGTTCCTAACATAGCTGTAGCTGGAAAAACTGGTAATACTGATGGAGACCTTGACCAATGGTTTGTTGGATTTACACCATATTATACTATAGCATGTTGGAATGGTTATGATCAAAATGCTAAAGCTATAGGATATAGAAGGGGTATAAGATCAACTTATCCGTATACAAGTATAGTTTTATTTAATACAGTAATGAATTCTATCTGTTCTGGAAAACCTAGCGCAGGATTTACAAAACCAAGTAGTGTAATAACTGCTGAAGTTTGTAATGTATCCGGACTTGTTGCAACAGATGCATGTAGAAACGAGGTAAGAGGCTCAAGAGTGGCATCAGATTTATTTGCATCAGGGGGAGTTCCTACTGCTACATGTAATATACACAAAACTGTGAAAATATGTAATGTTTCAGGTAAACTTGCAAATGAGTATTGCAAAAATACATCTGATAAATCATATATAACTCGTGAAAATGTTAATATTCCGGTTAAAACGAGCGATTGGGGCGCTATGCTTCCAACAGAAACTTGTACTACTTGTAAAAAAGAAGAAGAAAAACCAAAGCCTATTGAAAATAAAGATGTTAACGTTTATGGAACAACAGGCAATAATACTAAGAAAAAATGATAAAAAGAGTGGTTATGTGGCCACTCTTTTTATATTATATAGTCTATTTAAATTAAAAGTGGTAATATAAAAGTAAATGAATAAATACAATAATATAAAAGTAGAAACAATATTGTAAAAAATTAATAAAAATATGTTGCTTTGTGTTGCAAAAGAAAAGAATATTTGGTAAAATGAAATTTGAATTATTGATTGAGGTGAATATATGAAAAAATCAATAAAATATATTCTATTGTTTATATTGTTTCAGGTAATATTTGTGCCTGTTTTAGTTATGTCTTTGATATATTACGGACCATTTAAGGCGGTAAGAGAAATGCTTGTAACCACAGCAATGAATACTATGACACATCAATATTTTGCTACAATGTTTTTAGATCAAGAAGAGATAGATGAGATTATAGCAAGAAATAGACCATCAGAAGAAATAGGAAATCAGGACTTAAATGATATTAAAATTTCTGATGCAGTTGATAATGGTATTGAACTTATAGATGTTAGTTCCTCTTCATTTAAAGGATATCTACTTATAGTTAATGACCCATCTAGAGTAAAACTTGCGACTGCTCCTAGGCTTGGAACTGTTGGAGCCACAACCTCACAAATTGTAGAGGCAAATGATGCTATTGGCGGAATAAATGGCGGGGGATTTAAAGATGATGCTCTAGGAACTGGTGGAAAGCCAGATGGGCTTTTAATGCAAGATGGAAAACTTATAAATGGTTATGAATATAGTAGTTATAAGGTTGTTGGACTTGATTATGATAATAAATTGATTGTTTCAAATTCTACTTCATATAGTGCGCTAAAGAAATTAAATGTAAGAGATGCAGTTTCTTTTGGCCCCGTTATTGTTATAAATGGTCAACCTACTATTTATAGTGGAACAGGCGGGTACGGTATACATCCACGTTCTGCTATAGGACAAAGAAAAGATGGGGCGATTTTAATGCTTGTTATTGATGGAAGGCAGGTAGATAGCCTTGGGGCAACTCTTAAAAATGTACAGGATATAATGTTACAATATGGTGCTTATAACGCCTTTAATCTAGATGGTGGCGCTTCATCTACATTAGTTTATAATAATAAAGTAGTAAACCATCCGAGTGATATAATGGGTGAGAGATATGTTCCATGTGCATTTATAATTACAAAAGCAAAAAAATAAGATTTTGAAGGGGATTATTTAATGAAAAAAGTATTAACTGTTTTAGCAATATATTTAGTTATAGGGATCGTTATTTCACTTGGATTATTATTCTTTGCAGAAAACTACATAGTAGCATTGAATCAAACTAGTACGTTTGATTCAAAAGAACAGAAAAATGAAGATATGAGAGATGTTTTATCTGTCGCAAATAAAGTTACAGTGCCAGATGATGAGTATAACGTTCAGTATTCGCATGATAATAAGTATTATACATATTTAAAAGATTCTAAAATTTATATAAATAGTATAGAAGACGGTACTAACGTTACAACTATAGAGGATACTGAAACGGATGGAATATGCTTTTATGAATTACTATATGATAAAAATATGATAATATATTTTACAGAAGATAAAGGGAGTGCTTCATCTACTATTAGATTAAAAACATATAATATAGATACTGAAAAGACAGGTATATATAATAAATTTGTTATATATAACTTTTCTAAAATCAAACAAATGCATATGTCACCTGTTATAAATATAATATATATCAATGTTGAAGTTAAATCTAAAGCTGCAACTTCAAATACTATATACTCTATCAATCTATTTAACTCTATGGGAGCTGTAAAAAGTGGAGTGCAAATAGAAGATTTTAGGATGTTACAGTATACAGACAATGTTTATTACAAATATGCAAATGGTAATATATATTATAATTCTTCACTTCTTTCAATATTTGGAGAAAAAGTGGATATGATAGGTCTTGATAGTAATGATAATATGTATTTTTATGGAAAAGAAAGCAAAAATAAAGTATATAAAGTAAAAGGTACGAGACTTTTAAAAACAATAAAACTTAGTGATAGTGATGTTATAAAGACTTATTCTAATAATCAAAATGTTTATATCGTATATCCAACATATATTATATGTGTTTCAGGAAATAATCCATATTTTAGAGTAAGTAGAATGACAAAATATGTAGATTTTGTTGCAGTCAAAGGGAATAAAATCTATTTAAAGACTGCTAATAATATTTTGACACTAAGTGATTTGATTGGAGAATAATTATTATGATAGATGTTATAGAAATAATTAAAGTTATATTTTTAGGTATAGTTGAGGGTATTACAGAATGGCTACCTATCAGTAGTACGGGACATATGATTCTAGTAGATGAGTTTATTAATTTAAATGTAAGTACTACTTTTAAAGATATGTTCTTTGTAGTGATTCAACTTGGTGCTATTTTAGCCGTTGTTACATTATATTTTAAAAAATTAAATCCATTTTCCCCAGCTAAGTCAAAAGTTGAGAAAAAGGATACTTGGACTATATGGATTAAAATCTTAATTGCATGCGTTCCAGCAGGAGTTATAGGAATATTATTTGATGATTTTCTAGATGAATATCTTCATACTCCTATTGTTATTGCTGCTACATTGATCATTTATGGTATTTTATTTATAATTATTGAAATATGGAATAAAAATAGGAATGCAAAGATAACTCATATAAAAGACATTTCTTATATGACTGCGTTTATAATAGGTGTTGCACAAGTACTGTCTTTAATTCCTGGAACATCTAGATCTGGAGCTACAATTCTCGCTGCTATATTGCTTGGAACATCTAGAGAAGTTGCAGCAGAATTTACATTTTATCTTGCAATTCCAGTTATGTTTGGAGCAAGCCTTTTAAAATTAGTTAAATTTGGATTTGCTTTTACATCACAAGAACTTATAGTATTAATTGTTGGAATGGTAGTGGCGTATGTGGTTTCTATAATAGCAATTAAGTTTTTGATGCAATACATAAAGAAAAATGACTTTAAAGCATTTGGAGTTTATAGAATTGCTTTAGGTATAATAGTATTATTATACTTTTTAGTAATAAAATAAGAGAATATGGGGGAACCCATATTTTTTATAATTTTAGAATAACTCTCTTTCTTTTTAAAAAAATATGTAATATAATAAATAAAGTAGAGGTGAAGTAAGTGACATATCAAGAAATTGTAAAAAATATAAATATATTGTTAGTAGACGATGATAAAGATTATCTAAATATGACTAACATATTTTTAAAACAACTAGGATATAAAGTTGATATAGCAGAGGGAGGAAAAAGTGCTCTTGAGGCACTTAGTAAAAAAGATTATCAGATATTACTTTTAGACTTTTTTATGCCAGATATGACAGGAGAAGAAGTTATAAAAAAGGTAAGAGAATCTAATTCTGAAATAATTATAATTTTACAAACTGGTTTTGCAGGTCAAAATCCACCTGCTGATATGATGAAAGAATTAAATATTCAAAATTATTTTGATAAAACCGAAGGAATTGGAAGACTTGAACTTGAGATAATATCTGCTGTTAGAATTGTAAATCAACAAAACGAAATAGAATTTTCAAAATATAAATCTTCTATAATAGGTGAACTTATAGTTACAATAGCTGAAGAAGTAAAGCAAATATTACTTTCAATAGGAGCGGGAATAGAAGCTACAAATTTACTTACAGTTAATGACGAAAATAGCGAGAAAATAACGAAAGTATATGCTCTAAATAAACAGTCACTTGAAAGAGTAGATAAAATGCTTACGGCTATACTTACAAGTGCAAATGCAGACACTATTATAACGGATGATGATATAATAACAATTGTGGATATAATAGTTGCTAATATTTCTAAGAAGAAAAATGTTAAATATAGTAGTAAAGTAGCATTAAAGAGTAAAGCATATTTTAATGGTAATATAAGTGATATTGTTTTTATATTATGTTCGCTATTAAAACAAACAATATTAGTATGCTCTGAAGGTGATAATGTAGAATTTGTAATTACTGATGATGAAGAAAATTGGTATTTTAACATTAGGTCTGAAAAGATGTGTGAAGTGTCAAGTAACGAACTATATAAGGCTAAGAAGATTATAGGCTTAGTAGAAGGGTGCAATCTTGAATGCGATGACAAAAAAATAGTAATAATGCAATAGTCAGTCGCAAAAGGGCACTTTAGTGCAAGTCAGTAGTAAAGGCTTATAGCCGAAAATGAAAAACCACCAGCTAAGCTGGCGGAAATTTATTATATTCGCTTGAACAATTTTTTTAAATATAGTATAATAAACAAAACATGGAGGCATGTATGTAGTAATAATTTGTGAGTATATGAAATTATATCTAGAAATTATTATTACATGTCAAAAAAAAGAAACTACGTTATTAGAAATTACAATATTTTCAAAGCAGGAGAAAGAAGTGTATTAACATTCAAAAATAAGAAAAAATTGCTAATATGATAAATATCTAAAACATAGTGAATTTCTTTCATACTCAAAAATGAGTTCGGTTTAAAAGCCTGATTTGGTATAACGAACTAAAAGAAAATGCAGTAAGCTATACAATATTTCATATTGGAATGATAGATATTAAGATTAAATTTTCTTATAAGATATTATATTTGGAGGAAAATCATGAATAAGAAACAAGAATACATACAAAAAGTAAATGAAATATTAAAAGGAAATGAAAAAGTAAAAAATATTTTTATAAACCAAATTAATCTATTTTATGATATAAACGAAAAATATAAAAAGGCGCCATCACAATATAAAATTGGTGATATAGTGTATCTAAAGAAAGGGACTTTTTTGCATGGAGCAAAACATGTAACAAATCAGTATGGAAATTTAGGAGATATAGATGATATAAAAAATGAAGGAATCATAAGTAGTGATTTCATTTATGAATATAATCCAAATAAGAAAACTCCTCTTTGTGCATCTATGTGGAACATACAATATGATATGACTTTAAGGGAATACATAGAACTATATAGTGGAGCAACGATGACTTTTAGAACAGGCGATGGAAAGAACAAAGAAATAAAGTTAGTAAAATATGGAGAATTAGAAAAAACCTTAAATGAATTTAGAGATAGTGATTATTGGAGATGGGATGCGGAGCAAACAAAAGAGTGCAGGTTTATGCCTTGTTTAAGTAATAATAAAGTTGACGTAGCTTTTATTTTTAATATGGATAATGACTATGCAAAAGAGCTTATAAAAAATGATATATTTAATCTTGAAACAATTGATGAAGATGTTGTTAGAAGCTTTATAAGTGAATGGTTTTGCGATGAATTTATCTATAACGAAAGAACGCCACTTACAACAGACAGAGAGAGCGCAATTCTATTTGGTGTGCCTGTATGTTTTATTGAAGGAATAATTGTCAGTAGGAAAATTGAAAATAAAACTGAAGTCATTGATAGGCTAAAAAGTAATTTTACTGATTGTTATATAGCTAATTTAGACGGAAGAGTTATTATAGAATAACAAAGTAATTATGATAATTTATGAAGTCGGTATTAATTAGATGAGCCTTTAGAAGTATTTAAAAATTAATACATTTATTTAAAAGGCTAACATACCAATATAGTAAATTTAATGTATTAGGATATAAACAATATTATAAAACTGTTGATGATATACAAAGTGTTGCAATATTGAATGCGATGACAAAAAAATAGTAATAAATATGAAAAAATAATATCTGTAAAAAATGAGCTGTTTTTAGCTCATTTTTTTATATTCGCTTGAACAATTTTTTAAAATATAGTATAATAAGCGAAGCATGGAGGCATGTATGTAGTAATAATTTGTGAGTATATAAAATTATATTTAGAAATTATTATTACAGGGTTTCCATGAATGTTTTGGAGGGATAATATGTATAAAAAATTTGAAACTGAATTTGGTGGCAAAAAACTAGTTGTAGAAACTGGTAAAATGGCAGGACTTGCTAACGGTTCTTGTCTTATAAGACTTGGAGAAACTGCAGTATTAGTTAATGTCACTATGGCAAAAGAGGCAAAAGAAGGAATTGATTTTTTACCGCTTTCTGTAGATTATGAAGAAAGATTATATTCAGTTGGTAAAATACCAGGTGGATATATTAAAAGAGAAGGAAAGCCTTCAACAAAAGCTATATTGGTATCTCGTGTTATTGATAGACCAATAAGACCACTTTTCCCTAAAGATTATAGAAATGATACATCTATTAACGCACTAGTACTAGCTGTTGATCCTGATGTACTTCCTGAAGTTCCAGCTGCAATTGGCGCTTCAATCGCACTTAATATTTCAGATATTCCATTTGATAAGCTTGTAGGATCAATAAAAGTAGGTATAGTGAATGATGAAATTGTTCTAAATCCAGATTTAAAACAAAGAGAAAAATCTACATTAGATCTTACAGTATCTGCAACAGATGAACTTGTTTGCATGATTGAGGCTGGTGCAAATGAAGTAAAAGAAGAAAAAATGTTAGAGGCAATAAAAGTTGCACATGAAGAAATAAAGAAACTTTGTTCATTTATTGATGGAATAAAAAAAGAAGTCGGAAAGAAAAAAGCAGAGTATAAATCATTTGCTGTACCAGAAGAACTAGCAAACTATATAGAAGAAATTGCTAAAGAAAAATTTAGAGATGCAGTTCTTGCAGTTGATAAATTAGAGCGTGATGAAAAAGTTAGCGCTGTAAATGAATTTGTAAAAGAAGAATATATCAAAAAATATGGCGAAGAAAAATATAATGAAAATAAATCTATGATTTCTGAAGCTTTATATAAAGCTGAGAAAAAAGCAGTAAGAAGTTTAGTTACAGATGAAAATAGACGTGTAGACTCAAGACGTGATGATGAAATTAGACCACTTTCTGCAGAAGTAGGTTTGTTTGAAAGAGTTCATGGTAGTGCATTATTTACTCGTGGAAGAACTCAAGTACTTTCTATGGTTACTCTTGGAACAACATCAGATGAGCAAGAACTTGATGGACTTGATGAAGAAGTTTCAAAAAGATATATTCATCATTATAATTTCCCACCATATAGTGTAGGAGAAGCAAGGGCATCTCGTGGACCAGGACGTCGTGAGATAGGACATGGAGCTTTAGCAGAGCGTGCACTTGAACCAGTGATCCCATCTAAAGAAGATTTTCCATACACAATAAGAGTTGTATCAGAAGTTTTAAGTTCTAATGGCTCAACTTCTCAAGGAAGTGTATGTGCTTCAACACTTGCACTTATGGATGCGGGTGTTCCAATAAAAGAGCCAGTAGCAGGAATTTCAACAGGACTATTTACAAGAAATGGTAATATAAACGATTATGTAATGGTTACTGATATTCAAGGTATAGAAGATTTCTTTGGAGATATGGACTTTAAAGTTGCAGGAACTAAAAATGGTATTACGGCTATACAAGTTGATATAAAAGTTGAAGGATTAACATATAAAATTATTGAAGAGGCTTTTGCAAGAACTAAGAAGGCAAGACAATATATTTTAGATGATGTTATGTTAAAAGTAATAGATAAACCAAGAGCTCATCTTTCAAAATATGCTCCAAAATTATCTCAAATCAAGATAAATCCAGATAAGATTCGTGATGTTATAGGTACTGGTGGTAAAACTATCAATAAAATAATTGATGAAACTGGTGTAAAGATTGATATTGAAGATGACGGCACAGTTATAGTAGCTGGCATAGAACAAGAAATGATTGACAAGGCTATTACAATTATTGAATCTTTAACAAAGGATGTAGTACTTGGTGAAGTTTATATGGGAAAAGTCACTAAAATCTTTCCATTTGGAGCTTTAGTTGAAATATTACCAGGAAAGGAAGGAATGCTTCACATATCAAAAATTTCTACAAAAAGAGTAGAAAAAGTTGAAGATGTTTTATCTATTGGTGATGAGATTTTAGTTAAAGTTACTGAAATAGGAAAAGAAGATGGTAAATTTAGCTTGTCAGCTAAGGATGCAATGAAAGTTGACTAAAATTAGGAGATGAATTTATGCAAATATTTGCATTTGTAGGAAAGACTGGAACAGGCAAAAGTTATAATGCTCAAATGGTAGCTAGTCAAAATGGAATTTCATATATAATAGATGACGCTATATTGATAAAAGATTCTAAAGTTATTGCAGGAAAATCTGCCAAAACAGAGGCAAGTAAAATTGCTTCTGTTAAGGCCGCAATATTTTTAGATGAAAATAGAGCAAAGGAAATGTCAGATGTTATAAAAAAAGAAAATCCAGATAAAATTTTAATACTCGGCACATCAGATGAAATGGTAGAAAAAATAGCTACTAATTTAAACATAGGAAAAATTTATAAAAAAATTTATATTGAAGATGTTACTACAGAAGAGCAAAGAGCAGAGGCTAAAAGGTCAAGAAATGTAGAGGGAAAACATGTAGTACCAGTGCCAACACTTGAAATAAAAAAACAGTTTTCTGGCTACTTTATGGATTCGCTAAGGAACTTGAACTTTAAAAAAAGCAAAGATGATGATTCAAAAGAGCTTGAAATAACAGAAAAAACTATTATAAGACCAACTTACAGTTATCTTGGAAAATACGTTATTTCTGATACTGCTATAAATAGCATAATTTTACATGTTGTAAAAAAGATAGATGGGGTTTCTAGAGTTTTTAGAGTAAACACTTTAAAATTTAGCGATGGGATGAAACTTGAAATCGATATTGAAGTAAAATATGGATATAGAATACCATCACTTAGTACTAATATTAAAAATGCTGTTATATATGCTGTAGATAACGCTGCAGGTATAAATTTATTTGGTATAAATATAAATGTTAAGTCAATAAGTAAATAATATGGGGGTAAATATAATATGGAAACTATGAGATATTCCGAAACTAGGAAAACAAGTAAAGGGCCAGTTATTGCATTTTTTACTTTTGTAATTTTAGGATGTGCTTTTATAGCTTTTGGAATCTATATTGAAGAAGGAAATTCTTTATTTGGAAAAGGAAGTATTGTAAATGGTCTTGTGGATATATATGAAAATGTAGATATTTATAATAGTGATGTTGATGATACTATCCAAACTAGTGTAGATTTAAGTAATGCCGATTATAAAATTGCAGATAAGACAGTATCTGATAAAAGTAACAAGAAAATAAAGAGTAATATAACAGTTCCTGTGATTTCTATTGGATCTGATGAATTAACTGAAGTAAATGAAAAAATTAGCAATGAATATACTACAAGGTATAATTCTTTTAAGGACACGCTGGCTAAGGCTGAAAACAATTATACCTATAAGGTAACGTATAACGCTTATGAAAATGTAATTGGAAATAAGAAAATACTTTCTGTTACTATTTGGCAAAGAACTATAGACGATAGTTCTAAAAGTAATGTATTTGATAAAATTGATACTTATAATATAAATATTTTAAATAAAAATGAAGTTGAAGTTGATGAAGTAGCAAAAGACATACTTGGTACAAATTACAAAAGTAAAATAGCAACTACAGTTAAAGAGTATGTTGTAAAAAACTGCGGAATTGATGAGGCAACTTTCATATATGCAATGTCTGGTATGGAAAACTTTTATGTAAAAAATGGAATTTTACATATTATTATAAATAGTGATGAACTAGTTGATAAAAAATATGGAGTACTTGATATTAAAGTAGAATAGGAGGATTAAAATGGTAGATTCTATGGAAAAAATAGTTAGTCTTTGTAAGTCAAGAGGATTTGTTTATCCAGGATCAGATATATATGGAGGACTTGCTAATTCTTGGGATTATGGTCCTTTAGGTGTAGAACTTAAAAATAATATAAAAAAGGCTTGGATGAAAAAGTTTATCCAAGAATCAAAGTATAATGTAGGACTAGATGCTGCAATACTTATGAATCCTGAAACATGGGTGGCAACAGGGCATGTAGCAGGTTTTTCTGATCCTCTAATTGATTGTAAAGAATGCAAGACAAGGCATAGAGCAGATAAATTAATAGAAGAATGGATGCATGCGCATGATTGTGAACAAATCGTTGATGGTTGGGAAGACCAGAAAATGATTGATTATATAAATGAACATAATATAACATGTCCTAATTGTGGTAAGTTAAATTTTACAGGAATAAGAAAATTTAACCTAATGTATAAAACTTTCCAAGGTGTAACAGAAGATAGTACGTCTGAGATTTATTTAAGACCCGAAACAGCCCAAGGAATATTTGTTAATTTTAAAAATGTACTTAGAACAACTAGAAAAAAAATGCCTATGGGTATAGGTCAAGTTGGAAAAGCTTTTAGAAATGAAATAACACCAGGTAATTTTATTTTTAGAATACGTGAATTTGAACAAATGGAACTTGAATTTTTCTGCAAACCTGGAACAGACCTTGAATGGTTTGAATATTGGAGAAATTATGCTAAGAATTTTCTTTTGTCTCTTGGTATTAATGAAGACAATATAAGACTTAGAGATCATTCAAAAGAAGAGTTAGTATTTTACAGTAAAGCAACTACAGATATTGAATTTAAATTTCCATTTGGATGGGGAGAGTTATGGGGAATTGCTGATAGAACGGATTATGATCTAAAAAGGCATATGGAACATTCAAAACAAGATTTATCATATATGGATCCTGAAACAAATGAAAAATATATTCCATATTGTATAGAGCCTTCACTTGGATGTGATAGAGCTACTTTAGCATTTTTATGTAATAGTTATGAAGAACAAAAAATATCCGATGATGATACACGTATTGTATTGCATCTACATCCATTCTTAGCACCAGTTAAAGCAGCAGTTCTTCCACTTTCTAAAAAATTAAGTGAAGGAGCTTCTAAGGTATATGATATGTTGTCAAAGAAGTTCAATGTAGAGTATGATGAAGCTGGTAGCATAGGAAAAAGATATAGAAGACAAGATGAGATTGGAACACCTTATGCAATTACTTACGATTTTGAATCTGAAAATGATAATTGTGTTACTGTACGTGACAGAGATACAATGGAACAAGTAAGAGTAAAAATCGATGAGCTAGAAAAATGGCTTGAAGATAAAATAGATTGGTAAAAGGAGAATTTATATGAAAAAAAATGTTGGAAAGATTGTTTTAGTTTCTTTTGCAATAGTTGCAATGGTAGGAACACTATTTACTACAATAATTGCAGCTCTAATAAATCTTTAATATTTTAATGTAATCGATAATAATACTATCAACTTGTACATATATTTAAAATGGTGATGAAGTTTGATGGTATTATTAATAGATTATTACAGTTACAAAGATGAAAAGAAATATTATATTATAAATTCAGATAAAAACTTTTTTAGTTTAAAGTTTAGTGACTTGTTTTTAGAACTTTTATTTGATAATAATAAGAGTTTACTTAACAATATAAAATTAAAATGGATATTTTTTAATTTTAGTAGAAAACTAAAAAAAATGAAGCCAGAAAATATGTGCCTTTTAT
>HF996767.1:0-3148 GCA_000433335.1 Clostridium sp. CAG:1219
AGCTAGAGTGCTCCTTGCAAATGTAGCAGATGTCCATGCTTGTGGCGGAGCACTAGCATTTGCAGCTGAAAATGGTTATGATGAAGAGGTTAAACTACTCCTTGAACATGGAGCAAATGTGCATGCTAGAAACGACGCAGCACTAATAGAAGCATCTGAAAATGGTTATGTTGAAGTAGTTGAAATACTGCTTGAGCATGGAGCCGATGTGCATGCTATAAATGATGAAGCACTAATAGAAGCATCTGCAAATGGAAGCGTCTGAAAATGGTCATATCGAAGTAGTAAAAGTACTACTTGCATATGGAGCTAATGTACGTTCTAGAAACGACGAGGCTTTGATAATTGCAGCCCAAGGAGACCATAGAGATGTAGTAAAACTGTTACTCGAGCAATATATAAATAATTGCTTCGCTGTGTAGTTTGATTTATAAAAATCGGTTCTTAATTGAGCCGATTTTATTTTTAAATAAAAATAAAGCACGGTTAATGAAGTTTTAACCACAATTAGATGCAAAAGCCCATGTTATTTAAAGCTTAACATTTAATTTGAATTTTTTTAACACAAAAAAAGAAAGCAGACTCTTTAGTCTACTTTCATATTACCACTTTATTAACTGTGGTTATAATTAAGAGAATTCAAAATATTTTTGGAAAGGTACAGAATTTCGTTTAGAGCAGAAAGCACTTTTTGACATACTGGAAAATCTGTATTACAGATAACCATTATTTGGCAGTATGCTATATAAGCTTTCTCATTTGCGACTATTGAGCTATTGTTATAGCAATAATCACTTAAGAACCAAAGAGTAGAAGTAAGTTTAAATTTTTCTACCTTATTTATATCTTCTACACCATCATCTATTTTGTATACTCTTGCTTCATTTGTAGCTATCTTATTTTCATAAGAAGATACAAATGAATTTAATTTTTCGATTGCCTCCTTGAAAAGATTTTGTAAAATTTGTAAGTCTTTCATAAGTACCTCCTTACATAGTGAGTAAAGATTAATTTTTGTTTTCATAGTATATATTATACTATAAAAATTGATATATTTCAACAAAATATTAACTAATTAAGCAGATATGCATAAAATATTATAATCATAATAAAGGAGAAAGAATATGCAAGATTTAATTTATGCAGATCATAGTGCAACAACATTTATAAAAAAAGATGTATTAGATGAGATGATGCCATACCTTATAGAAAATTATGGAAATGCTTCTTCTACGTATTCACTAGGAATAAAATCAAAGATGGCAATAACAGAAGCAAGGAAAAAGGTTGCAAGCGCTATTGGAGTAAAAGAAGAGGAAAATATATATTTTACCTCAGGTGGTAGTGAAGCAGATAACATGATAATAAAGGGAATTGCATATGCAAATAAGGACAAAGGAAAACATATAATAACAACTAAAATTGAACATATGGCTGTTATAAATACTTGTAAAAGATTAGAACAAGAAGGATTTGAAATTACATACTTAGATGTAGATAGCAGTGGACTTATAAATATAAATGATGTTCAAAATGCTATAAGACCCGATACAATATTAATATCAGTTATGTTTGCAAATAATGAGATAGGAACTATAGAACCGATAGAACAAATTGCAAAACTGGCTAGATTTAAAGGGATAATATTTCATACTGATGCAGTACAGGCTGTTGGAAATATAAAAATAGATGTTGAAAAAATGTGTATAGATGCACTTTCAATGTCTGCTCATAAATTTTATGGTCCCAAAGGGATAGGCGCTGCATATATAAACAGTAAAATAAATTTTATACCATTAATAGAAGGTGGACATCAAGAATTCTTAAAAAGAGCAGGAACCGAAAATGTAGCTGCTATTGTAGGAATGGGAAAGGCAATTGAAATATCAACTAGTAACTTAGAAGAAAAAATTAAAGGGATGATAGAAACCCGAGAATATATGATTGAAAAAATTTTAAATAATATAAGTGGAGTAAAGATAAATGGAGATAGAGAAAAAAGACTGCCAGGAAATGTTAATGTTTCAATAAAGGGAATAAATGCAGAAAATGCATTAGTAATACTTAATATGAATAACATATGTGCCTCTAGTGGAAGTGCATGTAATAGCGGTGGAGGAACATCTCATGTTCTTTTGGCTATATCTAAAGATTTAAATCTTTGCAGAGAATATGGAAGTCTAAGATTTAGTCTTGGAGAGGAAAACACTAAAGAGGATGTTGATTATATAGTAGAAAAATTAAAAGAAATTGTAATAAAATTAAGAAAATAAGCCGTACCACTGATACGGCTTATTTTCCTAGTAATCATCGTCATCATCATCATCTTTTGGATAGAAATCAAAAGAATTTGACTCCGATTTTTCTTCTTTTTGGTCATTTTTTTCATCGCTTGAAAAAGGATTGAATGGACCTAAAATAAGATCAAATATGTCAAACATATATGACACTCCTTTCATAATAAGATAAGAATTAAAAATAATTGTTAACATAATAATACCATATTAATAAGAAGAAGTCAAGTTTTATCATTAGTTTGTAATTTTACCTGTGAATATAAAAAAATAAATGTTAAAAAATATTTAATTTTTTTCGTAAAATGCTTGATTTTTAAAAAAATATATACTAAAATGGTAACAGAGTGGTAAGAAGTGGTATAAAGTGGAATGATAGGCGGTGAAAAATAAATGTTACTTGGTGAATATAATCATAATATTGATGATAAGGGAAGAGTTAGCGTTCCAGCTAAGTTTAGAGAAGATATTGGAATCAGTTTTATTGTGACAAAAGGCCTAGATAACTGTTTATTTGCTTACTCAAAAGAAGAATGGACAAAATTTGAAGAAAAACTAAAATCATTGCCTCTTACAAATCCTAACGCTCGTAACTTTATTAGATTCTTTTTCTCTGGAGCGACAGAATGTGAAATAGACAAACAAGGAAGAATTAATATTCCTCAAAGTTTAAGAGAATATGCAGAACTTGGAAGAGAAGTAGCAATAATAGGTGTTTCTACAAGAGTTGAAATATGGAATAGAGAAAAATGGAATAATTATACTAGTCCTGAAAATATGGATGTAGATGAAATAGCAAAACAAATGTCAGATCTTGGCATTTAGATACAACAAAAGATTTTAACAATAGACAC
>HF996767.1:3234-14367 GCA_000433335.1 Clostridium sp. CAG:1219
AATTTTTAATATTTATTTTTGGAGTTAACATGGAATTTAAACACAAGTCAGTTCTCTTAGAAGAGTGTATAGAAAAATTAAATATAAAAGAAGATGGAATCTATGTAGATGGCACTCTTGGTGGAGCAGGACATTCTTATTATATTTTAAAAAAATTAGGAAAAAATGGAAAACTTATAGGAATTGACAGAGATAGTGACGCGCTTAAGGCAGCAGGTAAAAGACTTTCTGAATTTAAAAATGTTACATATGTTCATGATAATCATGATAATATAAAAAACATACTTTCAGAATTAAATATAGATGGTGTTGATGGAATACTACTTGATCTTGGTGTTTCTTCCTTTCAACTTGATGAGGCCTCAAGGGGATTTAGCTATATGTCAGACGCTCCACTTGATATGCGAATGAATAGGGAAGACAGTCTTACAGCATATGATGTTGTAAATTCGTATAGCAAGGAAAAACTTGAGAGTATATTTAGAAATTATGGCGAGGAAAGATATTCATCAAGAATTGCCAGTGGCATAGTTGAGGCAAGAAAAGAAAAAAAGATAGAAACTACGTTACAACTTGTTGAGGTGATAAAAAGTAATATGCCAAAAAAAGCATTACTTGAAAAGCAACATCCAGCAAAAAGAGTTTTCCAAGCAATTAGAATTGAAGTAAACTGTGAGCTTGAACCATTAAAGCAAACTGTAAAAGATAGTATTTTGTCTTTAAATGATGGGGGAAGACTTCTTATTATAACTTTTCATTCTTTAGAGGATAAAATTGTAAAACATACCTATGAGGAAATGGAAGGGAGATGTACTTGTCCTAAATCTTTTCCAATATGTGTTTGTGGGTACAAGTCTTACGGAAAGATAATAAATAAAAAACCAATAGTTTCAAATGAGGAAGAATTGCAAGAAAATCCTAGAGCAAGGAGTGCAAAACTTAGAATATTTGAAAGAAAAATTTAAAAAGAGGGGGGAAAACAGTGGCGGCAGCTAAACTATATGAAGATTATTATCAAAGTGATAGTACAGCAAGAAAAATAAAAACTTCACAGAATAATAATGTATATAAGAATACAAGAAAAAGCAAAAAAACTTCAGTAGCAAAGTCTGCTTCTTATGTTGTACCTTCTATACTTGCAATATTTGTTATGATGCTTGTCATAACTATTAGATGTACAATTATAAATGAAAAAAATTTACAAACGATAAGTCTAAAGTCAGATTTAGAGAAAGTAGAATCTAATTTATTTTCTTCTAAGATAGCTGTTGAACAGAATACTGACTTAACTAAAATAGAGGCTTATGCAAAGCAAAAATTAGGAATGCAAAAGCCAACTAAAAATCAGATAATATATGTTGATACATCCGAAAATACAAGCGTAGTTGAAATGGCAAAAGATAAAAGTATTTTTGAAGGTGTTAAATCAAATATATTAAATTTTATAAATAATATTTTTTAATCCATCCTAGGAATAACTAAGATAGTTTCTCAGTATTATGTACTATGCGAGATTATCTTAGTTTTTTTCTTATTTTCTTGTCATATTCTGAAATTTATAGTATAATGTTTTTTAAATAGGGGGGAGAGTATTTGGCATATACAGCTCTTAAAAATCAAAAAAGAATACTTGTATTATTAATAGGTTGTGTGATCATTGCATTTGCCTTAATTATAAGACTTGTATATATTCAAGTTATTAAGTCAAATTATTATCAAGAGCTAGCATATGACCAACAAACCAGAGAGAGAAAAGTAGAGGCAAAAAGAGGAACGATATATGACTCTACAGGTGAGAAGGTACTTGCTCAGAGTATATCAGTAAATGTTGTTACTGCTATTCCTAAAAATGTAGGATCAGATAGTCAAAAGAGGGAAGCTATTGCAAAAGATATAGCTGAAATTTTGGAAATAAATGCAGATGATGTTGTATCAAAACTTTCTAAAAATGTTGCTAGTGTAACTGTAGCGTCTAAAGTTGACGATGAAAAGGCAACAAAATTATTAAAGTATATAAGTCAAAATAAAATTGAGGGGATAAGTGTTGATGAGGATACTAAGAGAATTTATCCTTATGGAACTCTAATGTCACATGTACTAGGTTTTGTTGGAACAGACAACCAAGGTCTTTTAGGAGTAGAGGCATATTATGACAATGTTTTGTCAGGAGTTCCTGGAAAAATAGTTGGAAGTACAGATTTAAATGGTAGAGAAACACCATTTACTAATGAACAATACATAGAACCAGAAGATGGGAAAGATATTGTACTTACTATAGATGCAACTATACAATCAATCGTTGAAAAGTATTTATATAAAGCATATGTAGAAAATGTGGCAGAATATGCTACGGCAGTTGTTCTAAGACCAAGTACTGGGGAAGTACTTGCTATGGCAAATATGCCTACTTTTGATTCAAATGATCCGTTTACTCCTAATACTGATGAATTAAAAAATAAATGGGATACATTAACTTCAAAAGAAAAA
Organism: Clostridium sp. CAG:1219; assembly: GCA_000433335.1. Lineage (GTDB taxonomy): Bacteria > Bacillota > Clostridia > TANB77 > CAG-465 > CAG-465. Next base: position 5,722 of record HF996767.1, read on the forward strand.
TCAGAGGCACTAAATGCAATGTGGAGAAACAAGTGCATTTCTGATACTGCAGAACCAGGATCTACTTTTAAAATTGTAACAGCGGCCGCGGCCTTAGAAGAAGGGATTGTGGAAATTGATACTCCAAACCAATTTAATTGTAACGGTAGTATGTCAATTGGAGGATGGAATATACGTTGTTGGAGATATCCAAGAACTCATGGCTCTGAGTCTTTAAGACAGGGAATAATGAATTCATGTAACCCTGTATTTATGCAAATATCTCAAAGATTGGGAATTGCTACGTATAATGAATATCTAAGAGCATTTAATCTTGCTAAAACTACAGGAATAGATCTTCCAGGAGAACAAGCAGGAATTATGCATAATGAATCAACTATGTCAGAGGTTGATGCTGCTACTACTTCATTTGGTCAAACAATACAAGTAACTACCCTAAGGACAGCTGTAAATTATGCTGCAATTGCAAATGGTGGTTATCTTGTTAATCCTTATGTAGTAAAAGAAGTGAAGAGTGGTACAGATAACTTTGATAAAAAGACAGAATCAAAGGTTTTAAAACAAATTGTTTCTACTTCAACAGCAAATGACATACTCTCAGCGCTTGAATCAACTGTAACCGAAGGGACTGGTAAAGCTGGAAAAGTCTCTGGATATAGAGTAGCTGGAAAGACAGGCACAGGTGAAGAAGGAAGAGGAGCAAATGCAACTTATATGGCAAGTTTTGCTGGAATTGCACCAGTAAATTCCCCAGAAGTAGTTGTTGTACTTTGTATATATGATCCCAAAGGTCCATCTGGACATCAAGGAAGTACAATATGTGCACCGGTGGTAGGATCAATAATAGATGAAACTCTAAGATATCTTAATATACCAACTGACTATACTGTTGTAGATAATGATATAACAGAAAAACTAATACCTGATGTTACTCGTATTTCATATCAAGAAGCAAAAGAAAAATTAGAACAGGAAGGATTTAAAATAGCATCAGATAACGAGATATCTCAAAATGAAATAATAACAGAACAAATTCCAAAAGCAGGAGCTTCACTTATGGATGGCTCAACTGTTAGAGTTTATACTTCAGCAAATGAAAATAAACAAACAGTTAGTGTGCCTGATGTGAGAAATAAATCTTCTGCAAATGCAATAAAATTACTAAGAAATGCAGGACTAAACGTAAGAGTAATAGGAAAAGGAACTGTACTTACTCAAGATCCTTCTCCAAATGAAGTGATAGAAAAAGGTTCAATTGTTACTATTAAGTGTGTTGATATGACTGATATGCCAACATAAGAAAAATATATTTTTAAGATTTAGAATAAATATTCTATGTAAAGAAAGGTGGAGCAAAAATGCTTTTACAATATTTAATTGAAAAAATAGATGAAAAAGAAATAACAGGAAATACAGATGTTGAAATAAATAAAATAGAATATGACTCAAAAAAGATAGTTAAAAACGATGTTTTTGTAGCCATTAATGGTTACAAGGAGAATGGAACAGAATACATATCCGAAGCAATAGAAAAAGGAGCAGTTGCAATAGTAGCACAAAGGGATGAAGATATATCTAGCTTTGTAAGTAGTAGTATAACCATAATTAGAGTTGAAAATATAAGAAAAGCACTTGCAATAATGGCAATAGCATATTATGATAATCCAGCAAGTAAACTTAATATGATAGGAATTACAGGAACAAAGGGAAAAACTACAACAGCTTATATGACAAGAGATATATTACTTGCATCTGGTAAAAAAGCAGGTATGATTGGAACGATATACAATACATATGGTGACGTATCAATTGAATCTTCTAGAACTTCACCAGAATCGTTAGATCTTCAAAAACTGTTAAGAGACATGGTAGATGCTGGAATAGAGTATGTAGTTATGGAAGTTTCTTCACATGCATTAGAACTTTATAGAGTTTATGGCATAACTTTCAAAATAGGTGTTTTTACAAATTTAGCTCCAGAACATTTAGATTTTCATAAGACTATGGAAAATTACTTAGATGCAAAAATGAAACTATTTGATATGTCTGAATATGCTCTAATAAATGGAGATGATATTTATGCTCCTAAAATAATAAAAAGATTAAAGATAAAGTATGCTACATATGGCCTTGATAATGCTGTAAATATAACTGCAACCGATATTAGGGTAAATTCATCTAATGTTCAATTTAAGATGTACGTAAATAAAATGCTTGAAACACTTCTTGTAAAGATTCCAGGCAAATTTACTGTATACAATGCACTAGCTGCAATAGGAATAACAAGCTTTTTAAATTGTCAAATGGATGCAATAATACTAGCACTCGCAAATGTTGTAGTGCCCGGAAGATGTGAAACTGTGGAAACTGGCAAGAATTTTAGTGTAATAATTGATTATGCACATAATCCATCTAGTATGGAAGCAATATTAACATCAATTAAGAAATTTGCAAAAGGTAGAATAATAACTGTCTTTGGATGTGGCGGAAATAGAGATACATCTAAACGTGAAGAAATGGGTAAGATTTCTGGAAAGTATTCAGATTTTACTGTTATAACAAGTGACAATCCAAGAGATGAAGATCCTAAAAAAATATTGACACAAATAGAAGATGGAATAAAAACTACTAAAAAACTTTATAAGGTTATAGAAGATAGAAAAGAAGCAATAAAGTTTGCAATGAGAATTGCATGGAAAAATGACATAGTACTTTTACTTGGAAAAGGACATGAAACATATATAGAAGTTAAAGGCGGAAGGAAAGTACATTTTGATGAACGTGAAGTAGTAGCAGAAATTGCTTCAAAAATTGAAGGAAAGAATATGGAATAATTAAATTACATGTAAAGGAGAGAATTATGAATACACAAATGTTAATACTTATAATTTCTTTTGTAGCAACAACTATTTTAGGATTTATTATAGTTCCAAAACTTAAGAAATTAAAAATTGAACAAGTAGAAAGACTAGATGGACCAAAATCACATCTATCTAAAGGTGGTACACCTGTAATGGGTGGTATAATAATGATAATTGTAGTTACAGTTTTACTTGCTATTAAAGCTATTACATATCACATATTGTTATTACCAATGATAGCAATTTTAGGATTTGGAATTATAGGTTTTATAGATGACTATAAAAAACTTGTAAAAAAGGATACAAAAGGATTATCACCAATCTTAAAAATGACAGGATTATTTATTATTTCAACAATTTTTATAATTTTTTATTTGAAGATATTTAATCTTGGAACAGACATAATAGTACCATTCTTAGATCAACCAATCGCACTTTCAATTGGAGCTTTTGTTGTATTTACTTATTTTATATTACTTGGAACAAGCAATGCAGTAAATCTAACTGATGGGCTTGATGGCCTTGCAAGTGGGGTTACAGCCATAATAATGACATTTTTTACAGCAGTGTCATTAAAAAATGGAAATGTAGAGATGGCAATAGTTGGTGTAGCAACTGTTGGAACTTGTCTTGGATTTTTACTATTTAATTATAAACCTGCCAAAGTGTTTATGGGGGATACTGGGTCTCTTGCACTTGGTGGAGCAATAGCTTCAATTGCTATTATATTAAAAATGCCACTTTACCTTGCAATAGTTGCAATAGTTTGTGTAGTAGATACTCTTTCTTCAGCCTTACAAGTAGTATATTTTAAACTAACTAAAGGAAAAAGAATATTTAAAATGGCACCATTTCATCATCATTTGGAGCTATGTGGAATTAAAGAAATAACTGTTGTATGGATATTTTGGAGTGTAACTGTAATAGCATGTTTAATTGCTTATTTTATATAGGGGTTATAAATGAAAAAGGTTAATTTTAAAGAATTTTTAGGTATCGATAAAGAAAATAGAGGAAAAATGGATTTTCCTCTTCTAGTTTCTATCATATTACTTTTATGTATAGGGATTATAATGGTTTCTTCAGCAAGTTCATATTCTGCTCTTAGTAAATATGATGATAGTAACTTCTTTTTGGTAAAGCAATTGGGATTTGCTATTGTTGGTTTTATTGCAATGATTGTTATATCTACTATAGATTATAAAAAATATAAAAAAGTTAGTTATCTGTTTTACGGGTTAACTTTAATTTTGATGATACTTGTACTAACACCGCTTGGTGTTTCTGTAAATGGCGCTAAAAGATGGCTTGGAATAGGAGACTTTTTTAGATTTCAACCATCTGAGATAATGAAAATAGCACTAGTGCTTGCTACTGCAACTTATGTTAGCTGTAATTATAAAAAGCTAAATTCATGGAAAGGATATATAGTTCCTGCTATATTTTTACTTGCAGTTGGTATAGTTATGTATTTACAGGACCACTTAAGTGGAATGATAGTAATGATCGTAGCTAGTGTCTCAATAATATTTAGCAGCGGAATAAAACTAAAATGGAAGGTTATAATTCCAATCATGATAGTTGGAATTGCACTAGTTGGAGTATTTTTATTTTCAGATGAATATAGACTTTCAAGGGTAACAGCATTTCTACATCCAGAAGAAGATATAAGAGGAACAAACTGGCAAGCAGCGCAAAGCCTTTATGCACTTGGTTCTGGAGAGATTTTTGGACTTGGCCTAGGGCAGAGTAGACAAAAATATCTATGGCTTCCAGAAGCTCAAAATGACTTTATATTTTCTGTACTAGGAGAGGAATTTGGGCTTATAGGATCTGTAAGTGTAATATTAATATTTTTGTTTTTCATATATAGAGGTTTTAGAATTGCAATTACATGTAAAGAATTATATGGTTCAATGCTTGCTGCAGGAATAGTTAGTGTATTTGCACTGCAAATATTTGTAAATATAGCGGTTGTAACATCATCAATGCCTGTTACAGGTATGCCACTTCCATTTTTTAGTTATGGAGGAACGGCACTTTTCATAAATCTTTGTACAATGGGAATTTTACTTAATATATCTAGAAATTGTAAATAGGAGAGAAAAAATGGAAAATGAAAAACTTATTGACGTGGCAAAAGAGTATTTAAAAAATTCTTATAGTCCATACTCTAATTTTAAGGTAGGAGCTGCGCTGTTACTTGAAGATGGAAGTATTGTTGGTGGATGTAACATTGAAAATCAAGGAATTCAATCATGTTGTGCTGAAAGAACAGCCTTTATAAAAGCACTATCTGAAGGAAAGAAAAATTTTAAGAAGATTGCAGTAGTTGCAAAAAGAGAAAATGGAAAATACATCTTAACAACACCATGTGGATATTGCAGACAGTTTATGTCTGAATTTTGTAAAAAAGATTTTATAATATTAGGTTATGACGGGGAAAAAGACGTTATTGTAGAACACACACTAGAAGAATTATTACCATATAATTTTGATATATAAGAATGGAGTAGTACGTATGAGAGTAGTATTTGCGTGTGCTGGTACAGGTGGACATATTAATCCTGCAATAGCAATAGCAAGAAAAATAGTAAAAGAGGAAAAAGATTCTGAAATATTATTTATTGGAACTTTTGATGGGCTTGAGAATACTTTAGTAAAAGAGGCAGGATTTAATATAAAACCTATAAGAACTGGAAAGCTAAGAAGAAGTTTAAGTCCAAAAAATATTTATGAAATGTATAGAGCATTTAGAGGAATAAGTGATGCAAAAAATATATTGAAAGAATTTAAGCCAGATGTTGTAATTGGAACAGGTGGATATATATGTATTCCGGTAATGAATGCAGCCAAAGCTCTAAATATTCCATATATGTTACATGAATCAAATGCATTTCCTGGAGTTTCAGTTAAACTTTTAAGTAAAAATGCGTCAAGAGTATTTATAGCTTTTGAAGATGCAAGAAGAAGACTTAAAAATAGGGATAATATCGTACTTTCAGGAACGCCAACTAAATTTACAAAACAAGACTATCTAAAGCTAGATGTAGATGAGTGTAAAAAGGAACTTGATATAAATACAAATAAAAAGGTAATGCTTGTTACAGGTGGCAGTCAAGGAGCAAGAGTATTTTCAGATATTGTATTAAATTTTGTAGCATGTACTAAAATTGACGATTTGTATGTTGTACTTATAACAGGAAATAAAAATTACGATGATGTAATAAGCAAGAAAAAAATTCTAGAAGAGAAAATAGGAAAGAGCTTAGATAATAAAATAAAAATAATTAAATTTGTATATGAAATGGAAAAAATGTATAGGGTAGCTGATATATGTATGTGCAGAAGTGGAGCACTTACCGTTACAGAACTTAGCTTAGTTGGTAAGCCTTCAATATTAATTCCATTTCCTTATGCTACTGAAAATCATCAGTTTTATAATGCTAAAGTTCTAGAAGATGCAGGACTTGGAATAATAATTAATGAAAGTGAAGTATCAAGTAAAAATCTAGAAGCATCTGTTAAAAATTTACTAAAAAAAGATAGTGAAGAATGTATGAGGAAGGCAACGAGAATATTTAAAGAAGATGTACAAGATATTATTTATAAAAATATTTTAGAAGTAATTAAAAAGTAAGGGATAGTTTTATGGCAGAGTATAATAATAAAAAGATAAGAAAGTTTGAAAATAAAAATGTAAAAAAGAAAAGTAAAGCTGTAAGAGGCGTATTGTTTTTCTTATGTGTGGTAGCCATATGCCTTGGACTCTATGTCATTTTTAACCTTTCTTATTTTAATGTTACAGAAATATTAGTAATTGGAAATAACCATTATACACCAGATGAAGTAGTGGAGTCATCAAAAATTACTGTTGGAGAGAATATGTTTGGACAAGCATTGTTTAATGGAACTAAAGGAGTATTAAATCTTCCGTATGTTGAAAGTGCCAAAATTAAATTAGGTATTCCAAACAAAATAAAAATAGTAATAAAAGAGAGAGAGTCTACCTATTATGCCTATGATAAAGAAAAGAACATTTATTATAGATTAACCAGTGAAGGAATTATACTAGAAGAGGCAAAAAGTAGAAATGAGGGCGAAATAATTTTAAATGGAGTAGCCTTTGACAGTGAGGTTAAGTTTGGTGAAAAAATAAGTGAAATATACCTTGCAAAATTAAGAATATATGAAGAAATAAAGAAAGAATATGAAAAAAGTAATATATCTTTACCTATAACTAAGGTAAGCTTTGAAAATTCCTTGACAAGTATTACCTTAAATGATAAACTAACCGTGATATTTCCTGAACTTAATAATTTAAAATATAATATAGCATTTTTAGGTGGAATAATCAAAAATATAGGAGAAGATTCAGTTGGTGTAATTGATTTAAATAAGGAAAATCCTACATTTTCTAATTTTTAAGGGGTGAGAAAAGTGGAAAAAAAGCAAAAAAAATCTACAAAAGATACTAAAAATATAAATAAAGAAATTTCAAATGGAAAAGAAGAAAAAATAAAAAAAGAAAATAAAGTAGTAGTCTTTTTGAATAAGCATGCTATAATACCTTATACTATAATCGGTATTTCACTTTTTATGCTTGCTATGATGCTTGTAGCTCAAATAAAAACTGTAAGTAATACAGAGGAAGTGTTGCAAGGGAAAAGGGAAACTGAACTTTCAGAAGAACTTATAAAACTACAAGATGAATATAAGAAATTAAATGCTAAATATGAAGAAAGTGAAAAGATAGTAGAAGAGTATAAAACAAATTCATCATCCAATAATGAACTTATTTCTTCTATGAAATCTGCTATAGAAACATATAGTATACTTGCTGGGGCAACTGATGTAACTGGTGAGGGGATAATTCTTACTCTAAAAGATGGTGATAGTATATCTGATGGCTCAGATGTTTTAGTTCATGATAGTGATGTGCTAACTGTTGTAAATGAATTAAAAGCAGCAGGGGCAGAAGCAATCAGTGTAAATGACCAGCGAATAATTGCAACCACTGCGATACGTTGTGTTGGACCTGTAATTCAAATTAATTATCAAAAAGTTGCTGCGCCATTTGAAATTAAAGCTATAGGAAATGCACAATATTTAGAAAGTGCCATGACTATAAAAAATGGAGTAGTTGATGTGCTAAAAAAACTTGGAATAGGTGTTACACTTGAAAGAACTAAAAATTTACAAATACCTAAATTTACAGGTACATTTAGTTCTGAGAATACAAATATAAATTAGAAGGTGGTGCAATAATGATAGGTATAATAATATTAATAGTTTTTATAATAGCTGGAGTACTTACAGGAATGAATGTAGCAATACCACTTTCTTATTCTAACTATATTGCAGTTGCCATACTTGCTTGTCTAGATTCAGTATTTGGAGCTTTTTCAGCAAATGTAGAAAAGAAGTTTAGTATGAGTGTATTTATATCTGGTTTCATAGGTAATGCACTTGTAGCAATTTTGCTTGTTTTTATAGGAGAAAAGTTAAATGTAGATATTTTTCTTGCAGCTGTAATTGTATTTAGTTCTAGACTTTTGAATAACTTTTCAAGTATTAGAAGATATTTCTTAGAAAAAATGGAAAAAAAAGCGAAGGAAAAAGTAGAAAAAAATGTTGTACAAAAATAAAATTATAAAAGCATAAAATGTAATCTAAATGTAATAACAAAATTATTGCATTAGATTGCATTTTTTATCTGCATATAATATAATTTTTATGTGTTATAAGGAGAGATAAAACAAATGAAAAAAGGAATAAGTTTAAT
>HF996768.1:0-13359 GCA_000433335.1 Clostridium sp. CAG:1219
CTCTATATTTTTTTATTTTATCACCTAATTTCATAAACTCACTCCCTTTTAACTCTATTTATATTATATCATATTATTTCCAAAAAAGAAACATATTATACTGCTTTTATTTAGAGTGTTTCCTAAACAGAATACAAATATTGGAATGAAAAGCATTTTAGAAATGGTTTTTATGATGGAATTAAACTTATCTCTGGTTGCCTAAATTAAAAATTCATATATATCCTGTGGATTTTTTAAATTATTAAAGTTCATACATTACACCTACTCCTCTGTGTTTTATTAATAGCATAAAAATCAAACTTGAAAAATATTTACACTAAGTGTATTTCTATAAAACATACTTAGATATAACATAATTTATTTCTCTTACATCAACGCCTGATTTAAAGCTAAATCTCAACGTACTTCCACCACTGATAGTAACTATCAACTCACTCTCTGAATTCATAAATCCTGCGGTTTCAATACCATAGCATTGTATTTTGGAATATGGATAAGAGCAATATGAAACCTTTTCTCCCATAACACCCTTCAAACTTGCAGAAAATATCCTTTTGTTAGTAAATATAATTTGCATATTGCTATTTTTAAAAGCACATTCTATTTTCTCGTTATCCACCATTAAACCTTGAACTTCAGATCTTACTTCATCTAATTCTATCTCCTTTAAACTTAAAAAAGTAGAACTTAAACTTAACTTTCCAGAAACATTTGCCATATTAAACTCCCTCCCGCTTTAAAACACTACTATTATACCACTTTCATAAAAAAATTCCAATACAACTCACTTTACACTTTATATACTATAACTCTATAAAAATTTCTTTATTGCTTCGCCCAGTAACAATTCTATTGTAAACTGTTTTGGATTTTTTTCACCGGCAAAAACTTCCCCTATACCATAATATTTCTTTGCATCTAACATATTAAAAATTAGTAATTTAATATCATAGCAATACATTTTTTCCTCCTTTCTGTGTAATTTACTTCTTATTTAATCTTAACATCCACAATAAATTATTTCTACACCTTGTATACCATTTTACATGAAATTTGACTAAAACTTATATGCGTGCTATACTAATAAAAGAAGAAGCAATCAACCCAATATTAACTAAAATGGAGGAAAAACTATATGACATTAAGAGAATATAAAAAAGAAGATGCCGTTTCAATTGTAAGTTGGATAAAAAGCGAACGGGAATTAAAACTGTGGAGTGCTGATAGATATAATACATTTCCATTAACACCGCTCGATATAAATAATTTTTATGAATTTTGTCTTACTACAGATAAGATTTATCCCTACACATTAGTAGATGATAATAAAGTGGTTGGCCACTTCATATTAAGAGTGCCAGATAAAAATGCGCCTTCTACCCTACGTTTAGGATTCGTTATAGTAAACTCCTCTTTAAGAGGAAGGGGCTATGGTAAAGCGTTAATGGCAGAAGCTATAAAATGTGCTCATGATACACTCAACGCAAAAAAACTTACACTTGGAGTTTTTATAAACAACACTAGTGCATACAATTGCTACAAAAAGTGCGGTTTTAATGAAACGAAGGTATTCAAAAATGCATTTAAATTCCATGATGAACTTTGGAGTTTTTCTGAAATGGAGCTTAATTTATAAAATAAAAAGTCTTGTAGGATATAATTCCTATAAGACTTTTTTAAAACTTAATATGTTATTAACATTACTATTAAAAAACAAGGATATTATCAACATTATAAACACATAGACACATGAATACCAATAAACTTCTTTTACTAGTATAAAATGCCACCCTCTAATTTATATTTTTCAAAAGTTTTTATACATTCTTCTCTATTCATCTGCTTTAGACTAATAAGATTATTATTTTTTCCTTTTAAATAATCATATATAATGTCATCTCTAAATCCAATTTCTCCTGCATCCTCTTTAGTACACCCATAATAAACCTCTTTAATGTTTGCCCAAATTATAGCAGAAAGGCACATTGGACATGGCTCACACGAAGTGTATAACTTGTATTCAGAAAGGTCATATGTATTTAACTTTTCACATGCTTGTCTTATTGCAACAATTTCAGCATGTGCAGTTGGATCATTATTTTTAATAACTTTATTATTACCATTTGAAATAATTTTACCATCTTTATCTACAATAACAGCTCCAAAAGGTCCGCCTTCTTTATTTTTAATACCATTATCTGCGTTTTCTTTTGCAATTTTCATATATTCATTCATATAAACTTTCTCCTTTATTAACACAAGGTAAATTATACAATATTTAAAAGAATTAATCAAAGATTATATCAATTTCATAAAAAAACGCTAAGTTATATTACAGTATAACTTAAACGTTTCTTTATTATTATATTATTTTTCCTCCTCCAAAAACAATATCATCTATATAAAATACAGCAGATTGCCCAGGAGTTATTCTTGCAACAGGGTTGTCGAAAGTGACTTTTATCTTATCTTCTCCAGCCATTTCTATTGTAGCCATTTCTTCTTTGCTTGAATATCTAGTTTTAACACTAACTCTTTGCCCTTTATCTAATTTATCTACCAATAATAAATTAATATTATTTACATACATTTCCTTTTTATATATATCTTCTTCCTCACCAACAACTACTTCATTTTTATCTTTATTAAATCCAGTAACAAACAACGGAGCTTTATATGATATGCCAAGGCCCCTTCTTTGTCCAATTGTATAATTATAAAGACCCTTATGTTTCCCTAATACTTTTCCATATTTATCTACGATATTTCCTGGTGTAGGACGCAGTGTAGAATTATTTTCCAAAAACTTTTTATAATCTCCATCTGGTATAAAACAAATATCTTCACTATCTGGTTTGTTTGCAACATTTAATTTATGCTCTCTTGCAATATTCCTTATTTCTTCTTTTGAGTTAAAATCTGCCAAAGGAAATAATATATGTTCTATTAGCTCTTTAGGAATATTCCACAAAACATAACTTTGATCTTTTTTCCCAGCATTTGATTTTTTAAGTACCCATCTTCCATATTTTTCACTATATTCAGTTTTAGCATAATGCCCTGTAGCAATATAATTACACCCTAGCTCTTTAGCCTTTTCATACATAATTCCAAACTTCATATATTTATTACATTCTATACATGGATTAGGTGTCTTTTGGTTTGCATAGCATTCTATAAAGTCATCAATTACGTACTTTCTAAAATCCTCTTTGCAATCAAAAGTAAAGTGAGGAATTCCAATAGAATTACAAACATTTTTTGCATCCATGTATGTGTTTACATTACAACAGCTACTCCCCACAAAAAGTTCAAGGGTTGTCCCAACAACATCATACCCTCTCTCCTTTAAAAGTAGAGCAGAAACAGAACTATCAACTCCACCACTCATTCCAAGTAATACTTTCTTATTTTCCATTTTTATCTAACATATCCTCCATAGTGTGCCAAGCTAAAAGTGCACATTTTACTCTTGCTGGCATATTTGAAATATTTTTAAAGGCAATAGCTTCTTCTAGTCGTTCTAGCTCATCTTCATTTTTAGTTTCTCTTTTTATCATATTTATAAAAATTTCTATGATTTCCTTTGCATCTTTAATGCTTTTGCCTCTTAATACATCTGACATAATAGATGCAGAGCTCTGAGAAATAGCACAGCCGTGTCCTGTAAATGAGATATCTTCAATTTTATCTTTATCAAATTTTATTTCAACTTCTATTTCGTCACCACAATTTGGATTTTTCCCCATCTTACATAAATCACATTCTTCCATTTTCCTTTTATTGTAAGAATTCATGCTGTGTTCCATTATTAAGTCACTATATACATCATCTAAATTTTCCACTGTATTATTCCTTCCTTAACAATTTTTATTTAAATATTTCTCAAACATATTATAAGCTTTTTTTAGTGATATTACAAGTCGTAAAATATCATCTTCTGTATTATATATAGAAAAACTCATTCTGCAAGTAGAGTCTATCCCCATATATCTTAAAAGTGGTTGTGCACAGTGATTTCCTGATCTTACACAAACACTATATGAATCTAAAATACTTGCGACATCATGTGGATGTACTCCTTTTACATTAAACGATATAACAGATGAATAGTTTTCTTTATTACTTGGAATATATAATTCTATAAAATCCAATTTTTTTAGCTCGCATATTGCCTTGTTGTACAGTTCTTGCTCAATTTTATTTATTTTGTCATATCCTATACTCTCTATATAATCAATAGCAGCGCCAAGCCCAACAACTCCCTCTACATTTTGAGTTCCTGCCTCAAATTTATTAGGAAGTGGCGCAAAAGTAGTTTTTTGTTCATAAACGTATTCTATCATATCTCCACCCATTAAAAATGGTTGCATTTTATTTAATATTTCCCTTTTTCCATACATAACGCCAATTCCAAGCGGTGCAAACATTTTATGTCCTGAAAACACAAAAAAATCTGCATTTAAATCTTGAACATCTATTTTCATATGAGGTATACTCTGAGATCCATCAACAACTACTATAGCTCCCATTTTATGAGCATATTTTATTATTTCCTTTACTTTATTAACAGTTCCAAGTACGTTAGATATATGTGTTATTGCCACTATTTTAGTTTTATTTGTTATTTTGTTTTTTATCTCACAATCATCTAACTCATAATTTTCATTTATATACATATAATTTAATTTACTGCCTGTTTTTCTTGTAATATATTGCCAAGGAACTAAATTTGAGTGATGTTCCATAATTGATAAAACTACTTCATCATCAGGTAAAAGATTATCTAAACCATAAGAATATGCTATTAAGTTTAATGCTTCACTCGCATTTTTTGTAAATATGATTTCTTCTTTATATCTTGCACCAATAAATTTTGAAATCTTTTCTCTTGTACTTTCATATGCTTCGGTTGCATCCATACTAAGACTATATGCTCCCCTATGTGGATTTGCATTTAGCGTTTCATAAAATTTATTTACCTTATCTATAACATATTTAGGTTTTTGTGTTGTTGCGGCACTATCTAAATATACAATATCCTTATTTTTAAAAATTGGAAAATCCTTTTTATAATCCATTTTCTAATCCCCTATCTATTCTTTGATTAATTTCATCTATTATCTTCTCATCATTTAAATTTTCTAGTATCGTACTAAACCTAGCTTTTACTATTAATTTTATCGCATCAGAATAACTAAAACCTCTACTCATAATGTAAAACAACATTTCATCATCCACTTTACCAGAAGCCGAAGAGTGATTCCCTACAACCTCCTCTTCAGTTGCAAGCAACATTGGAAGTGATATACTCCTAGCATTTTTGGAAAGTAGAAGACAAAATTCATTTTCTCTGCCACAAGCTTTTTTACATCCTTTTTTAAAATCTATAGTACCTTTAAATGATTTTTTACAATTATCAGAAATTGCACCTTGCACATCTATGTCTGCTTTTGATTTTTTTCCATTCATATGAACAATATAATTCATATCTTTTACTTGATTTTCTCTTCCAATATATATTGTTTTTATATTGTTTTGAGTCATATCTGAAATACAATTAGAATAATAATTTATAATACTATACTTTGCTCCAAGATCAATAAGTGAAACATTAACACTTGCCATATCATATATTTCAGTTTGTATTGCATCAAAATTATAAGAATCTTCATTTAAAAAGTTTACTAGAATTACATTTAAATTTGCACCATCTTGTGCAATAATATTAATTATTCCATTATGATAACATTCTTTAGAAGTATTGGAATTATACACTATAATAATATCTGAATCATATTTTGCTACAATATCTAATTTATTAATAAGAGTAGTATTATTATCATCAAAGTTATAATCTAACTTAACTACTTCTCTTGCCAAATTTATTCTAATTTTACTATTTGACTTTTTTTCTATTTCACTTTCAAGATATTCTCCATTACCATAAACAGTATCTTTATTCAAAACTTCACTGTCTATAATGCTATCTTTATAATCAATATTTACATTACCAAACTCAACATTTTTATCTTGAATTTTTGGAATATTTACTTCAACATTATTTATAGAAAAATTTTTAGCTGTTCTTATCGGTGTTTCATTTGCGTATATCTTCATTAACCTATACTCCCTTCTAATTCAAGATTTATTAAATTATTCATTTCAGCAGCATACTCTACTGGTAACTCCTTTGATATTGGATATGCAAATCCCCTAACTATCATAGCACGCGCATCTTCTTCAGATATTCCTCTAGACATCAAATAAAATATAGTCTTATCACTTATTTTTCCTATTTTAGCTTCATGTGAGAATGTAACTTCATCAGTTCTAATATCATTTACTGGAATTGTATCAGATCTTGAAATATCATCAAGCATTAATGATTCACACGAAACATTACATTTAGAGCCACTCGCATTTTCCATTATTTTAACCAAAGCTCTATAAGTACATGCTCCTCCATCTTTTGAGATTGATTTTGAATTTATAAGAGAAGATGTGTTTTTAGCATTATGAACAACTTTAAATCCTGTGTCTAAATCTTGCCCTTTACCCGCAAAAGTTATACCTGTATACTCAGTTTTTGCTCCTTCTCCATTTAAAATGCTCATTGGATATAACATTGAAACTTTAGAGCCAAAAGAACCTGTAACCCAATCTATTTTACCATTTTTTTCTACAATGGCTTTTTTTGTATTTAAATTCATCATATTTTTAGACCAGTTTTCTATAGTAGAATATCTAAGATATGCCCCCTCTTTTACATATAGTTCAACACATCCTGCATGAAGGTTAACCTTATTATACTTTGGCGCAGAACATCCTTCTATAAAATGAAGACTTGCCCCTTCATCTACTATAATTAAAGTGTGCTCAAATTGACCAGACTCTGGAGAATTTAGTCTAAAATATGATTGTAAAGGAATGTCTACCTTTACATTTTTTGGGACATATACAAATGATCCACCTGACCAAACTGCAGCGTGTAATGCCACGAATTTATGATCATTTATTGGAACACATTTCATAAAGTATTTTTTCACAATATCTGGATATTTTTTTACTGCTGTTTCCATATCAGTATATATAACACCTTTTTTTAGAAGATCTTCTTTTATACTATGATATACTACTTCCGAATCATATTGAGCGCCCACGCCTGCAAGAGATGCCCTTCTTTCAGCCTCTGGAATTCCAAGATTTTCAAATGTATTTTTTATATCTTCTGGAACATCATCCCAACTTGAATTTAAACTAGTTTTAGGCTTAACATAAGTTGCTATATCATTAATATCTAAAGATGAAAGATCTGGCCCCCAAGTTGGTATTTCAAGTTTTTCATAAGTTTCCAATGCCTTTATTCTTATATCTCTCATCCAGTCTGGCTCATTCTTTATTTTAGAAATCTCTTCGACTATATTTTTACTAAGGCCCTTTTTCATCTTAAAGTCATAACTATCCTTATTTTTTATATCATATATATTTCTATTAATTTCATCTATATTTGTTTTCATAAATCCTACCTACTTTTTATATTTACTAAAACCATTTTCTTCTACTTGATGTATAAGTTCATTTCCTCCAGTTTTAACAATCTTTCCGTCTATTAATATGTGAACTTTATCTACATTCAAACTTTCTAGTATTCTCATATTATGAGTTATTATAAGTACCGCATTATTCTCATTTTTATAAAGATTTATTCCTTTTGAAACAACTCTTACACTATCTATATCAAGTCCTGAGTCAGTTTCATCTAAAATTGCAAGTTTTGGATTTAATACTAGCATTTGCAAAATTTCATTTTTCTTTTTTTCTCCACCAGAAAAGCCCACATTTAAGTTTCTATCTAAAAGTTTCTTATTCATGTTTAACTCATCTGCGTATTTTTTGATCTCTTCTTTTACTTTAAAAAGTTTAACTGGACTTTTTTCTACTTTACTTTTAGCTACTCTTATAAAGTTAGAAGTAGATATCCCAGGAATTTCCTCAGGCGTTTGAAAAGACATAAATATCCCTTTATTTGATATCTTATCAGTTGTTAAATCATTAATGTTTTCCCCTTCAAATAAAACATTTCCACTTATTTTCTTATACTCTGGGTTATTTAAAATAACATTAGCAAGAGTGGATTTACCAGCCCCGTTTGGTCCCATTATAACGTGTATTTCTCCTCTTTTTATATTAAGGTTGAGACCCTTTAATATTTCCTTTTCTCCTGCATTTACATATAAATTTTCTATACTTAATAAATTTTCCATAATTTTTCCTTTCATACTGTTTTAGTAGGAATTATATCACGCTATTCCTACTATGTCAATAGGAATAGCGTGTAAAAAAATACACACATTATACCAAAAATGTGCATTTTTATCTTATTAAATCCTCCAAAGTTTTACTATTTACATAGTTTTTTATAACCTCATCAAGTCCTCTCCAAAATTCATGAGTTTTGCAACTATTTTTTCTAGAACAATTACTCTCTCTTATACAATATGTTGGAGCAAGATCCCCCTCTGTTGCATTTAATATATCACCAACTATATATTCATCTGGTTTCCTACTTAGTTTATACCCACCTAAATTACCTCTGGCAGTTTCTAAAAATCCTGCTTTATTTAGCAATGAAATTATTTGTTCTATATATTTAACTGTTATCCCTTGTCTTGTAGCAATATCTTTCGCAGACACAAAGTTTTCATTACTATTTTCCGCCAAATCTATCATTACTCTTAGTGCATATCTACCTTTAGTTGATATTTTCATTTGCTTTATCTCTCCTTTCTTTCACTTTCATTAATGTTCTTCTTGTTTATATTCTTATTTATCCTTACAGTTTTCATATTATTTCTATTTCCGCCATGTATATCACAAAAAATAGAATCTCCTATAACAAGTACCTTGTCTTGTGGTAAATTCATTATTTTGCATGCCTTTTTAAAACTTCTCTTTAGCGGTTTCATAGCAAATCCTATGTAACTAATTTCTTTTTCCTGAAGAAATTTTTGAATTTTCTCATCTATCCCATTACTTAAAACTACAACTTTAAGTTCAGACTTTAAGGTTTCTAGCCATTCCTCATTACATCTTGGAATACTTTTCATATCTTCTCTTAAAGTATCATCTATATCGAGTATTACGCCTTCTATTCCGTATTTTTCTTTTATTTTGTCTAGTGCTTCTCTGTCAAGGCTATTTACACTTTCAATCTCTATATCCGGTTTTATTATTTTAGAAAGTGAATAATTTACAATGTCACATAGCCTCTTTATTACTAAATCTTCTAATGTATTGTTCATATTTTATCTCACAAATTTATTATAACACATTTTTTGTAATTTTTCCACATAAAAAATATTCATACAATATCGAATAATCAATTGTATGAATATAAAAAATATATATTAATTTCCAGTAATTTTATAAATCAAACCAAATATTGAATCTCCAAGCCATTTGCAAAATGTTATATATATATTAATAATATCATTAGCAGGAACAAACATAAGTATAACCGCTCCTATTACTATAAAAGGTCCAAATGGAATATAACCATCACTTTGCCCTCTTTTCATTATTAAGAATATTACTCCAAAAACAGCCCCAAAGACAAATGACACTAATGTTACTACAAGTATATTTTTAAGTCCAAAGAAAAGCCCAAGTGCAGCCATAAGTTTTACATCTCCAAAGCCCATACCTTCTTTTCTAAATATAAGTAAAGCCAAAAGCCCAAGTAGCCAAAAAATAAGCCCTCCTACAACTGCCCCTGCAAGGTAACTCCACCACATATTTAAATTAAAGAACAAATTCACAATACTACAGGCTACAATAACAATATGTGCCTCATCTGGTATAAGTCTATACTTTGAATCTATATTAAATACTATTACAAGTGCAAATGAAACAATTGCATATAAATATATAGAATAAACATTGCCTAAAAAATAAACAAAAGCATTATATAAAACAAGTAAAATTGGTGTATATATAAAATCTATTTTAAAATCCTGAAATAACGTTTTAAAAAATTCCTTATATGTTATTTTCTCACTTACAACAGGTGGCATTTTTTTTACTAAATGTCCTGCTGCTTGTCCTAGTATAAGTGCTAGGGCACTCATTATAATATGCGCAACAATATTAGTCATATTTATTTTTCTCCATCTCCCTCTTATAGTATTTCTTTAATATCCATCTTTCAAGTGGCCTTTTGACTTTAGTTATAAGTATTTCTTCTTTTGCAATTGGACATACTAGAGCTGTTTTAACTCCAAATCGATTTCCTCCCCATACATCTGTAAACATCTGGTCTCCTACCATCAATATATTTTCTTTTGGTATTTTCATTTCTTCAAATACTTTTTTAAATCCTCTTTTAAATGGTTTTGATGCATTATAATGATATTTCATTCCTAAATCTTTTGCAACTTTCTTTACTTTTTTGCCCATTGTAGAATTACTTAATATATGAAGTTTTACTCCTTGGGATGCAATATATTCAGCCCATTTTTTCAATTTTTCTGTATATTTATATTTATTATCAACTAGTGTATTATCCATATCAAAAATTATTAATTTAATATTCTGTCCCAATATTAAATCATATGGTATACTCTCAACATCTGGATATACATATGTTGGATAAAATCTATCGAAAAAGGTTTTATTTTTAACTTTTTTTTCCACGTTTAACACCTCTTATTTTCTAATAAAATATTTTACTATATAGTTTTTAATAATTCAATCCATTTTAAGAATAATTGTGTATTTTAATATAATTATGTATTTTAAATATTTAAAGAATTATGTAAAATAAATTGATTATATGTCTAGTTTATGCTATAATATTTGTAAGTAAACTCTAAACCTTATTAATTATTTATTTATTGGAGGAAAAAGTGATGAAGAAAATTCTTTTATCAAGCATTATTTTAGGTTGTGGTCTTTTAGTTCTTACAGGATGTACCGATGGTCATGACCTTTCAATGGAAATTAACTCTGTAACTTATAGTATTACAGAATCAGAGACAAGCAAAACAGAAGAAGTAGTAAACTCTTCTTTGGAAGAAACTACAGAAAGCTATAACACTACCACCGCAAAGGCAGAACCTAGTGAACATTTAAGCACTGAACAAGTGTCAGCTTCTAGCAATTCTACTTTTGATGTACAAATACAACAAAAGAAAGAGTACTCCCTGCTTGCTACTACTACGGATACTTTAAATTTCCGGAGTTCTCCCAATATATTAGATGATAATGTAATATATCAAATTCTTCCCAATACTCCTGTAATAATTACAGACTACGACGGAGAAAATGATTTTTACGGCATATCTTTTGACGGAGACAACGGATTCCTTGCAAAAGAATATATAAGCATAAATAAGTCTTGTATATTTTATGAAGGAAAAAAAATCTATGCATATCCTGAAGGTGATGGATCATATCTTAATCCAAACACCTTAGAAGAGCTAAATCCTGATAAGGTAGTTCCTATAAAATCTCTTATAGAAGAAGTTAAAAATTCAAAGGAAAAGGAACTTCTTACTTCATTTTCCACGATATATTCGTGTGAAGACTACTACGCAACAAAAGGATACAACATTAACTTATGTTGCGATGAGGTAACAACGATTCTAACTTCAGGCGAAACATTCAACTGGTTTGAAGTGGTTGGT
The DNA here is from genome assembly GCA_000433335.1 of Clostridium sp. CAG:1219. GTDB lineage: Bacteria > Bacillota > Clostridia > TANB77 > CAG-465 > CAG-465. The sequence goes on from HF996768.1 coordinate 11,691, forward strand.
AATACTGGCGAAGCTGAAGGATATAAAATTGCTAACACATATGTTGGTGATGAAGTAGTTCCAGGATACGGTGGTGGAGTTTGCCAGGTTTCAAGTACGCTTTATAATTGCGTTTTAAATCTTGGTCTTGAGGTAATTGAGCGTCATGCTCATAGTATGCCTGTATATTACGTAGACTATGAAAATCAAAAGGATGCTACAGTAGGTGATATAGGTGGTCCGAATTTTGTTTTTAAAAACAATAAGGACTACGATATCTTTATCGAGTGTTATACAACAAAAGATACCACAAAGCCCATCTCTGAGCAAGGAATTTTAACAATAAACTTTTATAAAGTTTCTATTTAAGCATTAAAGATGCACCCACTAAAAATGGGTGCATTTTATTTTTATGCTCTATAACAGTTGAATTTCAGCAAAAGTATGGTATACTAATAGTGTTAAGAAGGTGAACTCATGGAAAATAAAAATATATATGAAGTATTAAAAGAAAGAGATTTAATAAAACAAATAATTTACGAAGATGAATTAAAAGAGTTAGTAGCAAAGAATAAAACTGCCGTATATCTTGGAATAGATCCTACAGCTGATAGTATACATATAGGACATTTTATACCACTCATGTTAATGTCTTACTTTCAAAAATGCGGACACACTCCTATAATTCTTGTAGGTGGTGGAACTGCACTTATTGGAGATCCAAGCGGAAAAACTGATATGAGAAAGATGCTTACAAAAGAAGATATTTCAAGAAATGTTGATAAAATAATTAAGCAAGTTAGTCGCTTCGTTTCATTTGAAGGGGAAAATGCAGCAAAAATAGTAAATAATGGTGATTGGATTTTAGATTTAAATTACATGGACTTCATTAGAACTTATGGGATTCATTTTAATGTTAATACAATGCTTTCCGCTGAATGTTTCAAACAACGTATGGAAAAAGGTGGCCTTACTTTCTTCGAAATGAATTATATGTTAATGCAAAGCTATGATTTTTTAACACTATTTGAAAAATATAATTGTCAAATAGAAATTGGTGGAGACGATCAATGGTCTAATATGCTTGCAGGTGTTAATTTGATAAGAAAATTACATCAAAAAGGAAGCTTTTGTATTACATGTCCACTACTTTTAAATAAAGATGGAATAAAAATGGGAAAAACTGTTAATGGTGCATTATGGCTTGACAGAGATAAAACTTCTCCTTATGAATTCTATCAATACTGGAGAAACATTGATGACAAAGAAGTTTACGACGTTTTAAGAATGTTAACATATCTTCCAATGGACGAGGTTAAAAAATTAAGTTCTCTAGAAGGTGAAAAAATAAATGAAGCTAAAAAAATTGCAGCTTTTGAAATAACAAAAATAATACATGGCGAAGAAGATGCAATAAAAGCAAAAGAATCTGCTGAAGCTCTATTTGAAAATTCTAATACTTCTGAAAATATGCCTACAATTGAAGTAAAAAAAGATAATTTAACAGGAGATAGCCTACCAATTGTTGATAGCTTAATTCTATCTAATATAGCTCCATCTAAAGGACAAGCAAGAACATTAATTGAACAAGGTGGTATATCAATAGATGATAAAAAAATTACTGATGTAAAATACATAATAGATAGTTCAGAATTTGACAAAGGATATGTTGTTATAAAAAAAGGTAAAA
>HF996768.1:13369-13533 GCA_000433335.1 Clostridium sp. CAG:1219
AAGTATTTATTAAATTAAAATTAGTTTAGAATATAAAATAAAAAAATCGTGAATTAAATCACGATTTTTTTTGGTGACCCATACGGGAATCGAACCCATGATTCGGCCTTGAGAGGGCCGCGTCTTAACCTCTTGACCAATGGGCCATTTGCACAGTTATTATA
>HF996768.1:13561-26733 GCA_000433335.1 Clostridium sp. CAG:1219
TTAAATAGTAAAGCTATTAAATAAAATTTGAGAAAAATAAATTATAAAATAGAATATAATTCCACATTTTACACAAAACATATTTAAGGTGAAAATATGGAAGAAATATATCACAAATATGAAAAATACAATGGTATAGATACATTGGTAATATATGTAAATTATCCCGCAGATTATGAATTTGGACTTGATTTTGAAACCACTAAAAAGAGAATAAAATCTTTAGCACAGAAAATTAGAGAATATGCATTTAGTAATCTTGATAAATTTAATAACCAAACAGTTCTATTAATATTAAATGGTGTTGTAGTAGGATCTATATTGCTTACAACATTAACTGGTAAATTGCAAGCCAAAGAGATTAAAAATATTTCTAAAGCATCTATTATATCTCAATCAGAAGATACCATTGTTGATTCAAAATCTTCAAACTCTTTACAAGTTCAAACTTATGATAAGGCTATTGAAGAAAAGACCAGTAGCACTCAAGTAACTACTACTTATATTAATAATATAAGTAAAAGTGAAAATAAAAGTACAAATAAGAATACAGGAACCACAAATAATTCACAGCCAAGCACTAACTTAAATAAAAGTGGCAAAATGATTTCACTAATATTAAGTTCTGGAAATGTTATATCAATAGATCTAGAAGAATATCTAGTTGGCGTTGTTGCATCAGAAATGCCTGCTTCATTTAATATAGAAGCTCTAAAAGCACAAGCTGTCGCCGCACGAACATATGCACTAAAAAAGACAAGCACAGGAGCTCCCCTCTCTGCTACAATCTCAGACCAAGTATACAAAACAAATAACCAGTTAAAGGCATTATGGGGAAATTCTTATAATATATACTATAATAAAGTAGCAAATGCAATAAATTCTACAAAAGGAAAATACTTAACATATAATGGTAAATATATAGATGCCTTATATTTTTCAATAAGTAACGGAAAAACTGAAGATCCAAAATTTGTATGGGGTTCTAGCTATCCATATCTAAAAAGTGTAGAAAGTCCAGATAAAAATCTAAAATCTACTTCATATACAACTACCCTTTCACTTAATTCATTTAACCAGAAATTAGGTACTAGCGTAACAGATAATTCACAAATTAATATAATAGATAGAACCTCAGGTGATAGAATAAATAATATAAAAATTGGTAATAAAACCTTTACAGGGGTAAAAGTAAGGTCTTTACTTGGTCTACGTTCAGCTGATTTTTCAATTAATATTTCAGGTGGTACTGTAACAATTACCACTAAAGGATATGGTCATGGATGTGGAATGAGTCAATATGGCGCTAATGAAATGGCAAAACAAGGAAAAGATTACATTTATATATTAAATTATTATTATTCAAACGTGGAAATAAAATCTTTATAATCTTTAAATTATAAACATTTAAAGATTATTTTTTTTATTGTAGAAATTATAAAAATTTTCTTCATATAATCTAATTAAAGGAGGATTTTATGATAACAATTAGTTTATGCATGATAGTTAAAAACGAAGAAAAAGTGCTTAATAGATGCCTTAATTCAATAAAAGATATAGTAGATGAAATAATAATAATAGATACTGGTTCGACTGATAAAACAAAAAAAATAGCTAAATCTTACACAAAATATGTATATGATTTTAAATGGGAAGATGACTTTTCCAAAGCAAGGAATTTTTCTTTTTCAAAGGCCACAAAAGATTATATAATGTGGTTAGACGCTGATGATGTAGTTTTAGATAATGATAGAAAAAAGATTTTAAAATTAAAAAGTACTCTAGACACCTCTACAGACATAGTCATGTTTAAATATAATACAGGCTTTGATGAAAACGACAATGTTAACTTTTCTTATTATAGAGAAAGGTTGTTAAAAAGATCAAATAACTACAAATGGGTAAGTCCAATACATGAAGTAATAATTCCAAACGGAAAAATAATGTACTCAGATATTGCAATTACACATAAAAAACAAAAACAAAAGGACATGAAAAGAAATTTAAATATATTTGAAAGTATGATAAAAAGAGGAACTAAACTAGATGCACGACAAGAATTTTATTATGCAAGGGAATTATACTACAATAGTAAATTTAATGAAGCAATAACAGCTTTTAATAATTTTTTAGAAAATCCAACAGGTTGGATAGAAAATAAAATAGATGCATGCATTCTTTTATCAAAGTGTTACCAAGAGATTGATAACAAAGATCTTTCATTTTTATCTTTATTTAAAAGTTTTATATATGACACGCCAAGAGCTGAAACATGTTGTGAATTAGGAAATTTATTTTTAAAATACAATAATTATTATATGTCTATTTACTGGTATGAATTTGCTACAAATCTGCCAATTAATATGGAAAATGGTGGATTTTGCAGTATAGATTCATACAAATATATCCCATATATTCAGCTATGTGTATGCTATTTTAAAATAGGTGATTATGAAAAATCAAAAAAATATAATAAATTAGCCGGCAAGGAGAAACCATATAGTAAATCTTATTTAAGTAATAAAATTTTATTTGAAAAGCTAGAAAAAAATAAATAATTAACACTATTAAAAAATTCTCATAAAATATATAGAGCATAGCTCAAATAGAAGGAGGATTTTTTTATGAATAATTGTTATAAAAAGAATTACTGTTGTAACAATTGCTATGATCCTTGTTGTTGCTCAACTGTTTGCAATATAGGAATTACCGGTCCTAGAGGGCCTATTGGACCTACAGGACCTCAAGGCATCCAAGGAATACAAGGTATCCCTGGACCTATAGGACCTACTGGTCCTCAAGGTGTCCAAGGTATCCAAGGTGTTGAGGGACCTACAGGTGCTACTGGTGCTACTGGTGCTACTGGACCTACGGGCGCTACAGGAGCCACTGGAGTTACTGGACCTACAGGGCCTATTGGTGCACAAGGTATCCAAGGTATTCAAGGTGTTGCTGGTAGTACAGGTGCAACAGGTCCTACTGGAGTTACTGGACCTACAGGGCCTACGGGTACACAAGGAATTCAAGGTGTTCAGGGTATCCAAGGTATTACAGGACCTACAGGTCCTACAGGGCCTACTGGAGCCACTGGAGCTACTGGTGCTACTGGACCGACGGGACCTGCTGGTACACAAGGAATTCAAGGTGTTCAGGGTATCCAAGGTATTACAGGACCTACAGGTCCTACAGGGCCTACTGGAGCCACTGGAGCTACTGGTGCTACTGGACCTACAGGACCTGCTGGTACTTCTGCCACTGTTACAATTGGAAGAACTACAACTGCGGAACCTGGAACTCAGGCTATTGTGAATGATAACAAAATTGGAAATCAACATACTTTTGAATTTGTAATACCTCGCGGATTTGACGGAGCAAAAGGCGCCACTGGTGCAACAGGTCCTACTGGTCCTGCAGGAACAAGTGTTACTATACTAGGTTCATTTGATACGTATGATCAATTAATAAATGAGGAACCTATAGGAAATATAGGAGATTCATATTTAGTTGGTACAGATTTATACGTATGGTCTGAAAATGAAAATAAATGGATAAATGTTGGTAATATCAAAGGACCTCAAGGTGAAAATGGCGAAAAAGGAGATACTGGAGCCACTGGTCCAACATTAATGCGTTCGGCTTATCTAGTTTCCTTTGAAACCGGTACATCTGCCGAAGGAATTCCAGTGCCAGAGGCAGCTCGACTACCAATAGATAGATCAGAATTAGATATAGGCAATTTAGTAACTTTAGATTCTAATGAAGAAACAATTAAATTTAATGAAATAGGCTATTATAAAATAACTATTATAATATCTGCATATATTTTAACAACAGATACTATATTTAACCCTGATACTGACTTCATCTCTATAGGATTAAGAAATGTAGGAACTGATAATATTTATGTTGGAGCTAGTAAATGGTCTTACAATGATGAAGTAGGTCAAGTAACTGCTCAAGGAATATTAGCAGTTACTGATGTAAATGCTTTATATGAATTAGTTAATTTAGGTCCGGAAACTATTTATTTATACTCTCCAGATTTAAATAATATTTCTTCACAATCTTATTTTACTACACCTATAGTAAATATCATGATAGATTATCTAGGAAAACAAACTTAAATATTATTCTCAACTTATCATATAAAATGATAAGTTGATTTTTTGGTATAAAAAAAACTTACAAACCTTATTGTTCGTAAGTTAATTCAAATGGTGGGAATGACCGGAATCGAACCGGTACGACTTTTAAGGGTCGCAGGATTTTAAGTCCTGTGCGTCTGCCAGTTCCGCCACACTCCCAACAACTGACAATAGTCATTATAACATTTATTATGATTATTGTCAATATTTTTAATATATTTTGTTTCTATACTATTTCAATTTATAACATTTATATCTTTTGCAATGATTTCAGTAGTAATAGTTTTATCAGTTATACTAGAATAATACACTTCTATTTTAGTTCCAAATGATATATTTTCCCTCTTTTGTTCATCTATTTGTTTTATATCAACATATACTGTATTTCCTAAAATTTGCTTATATTCATCATCGACATTTATTGTTAATATATTATCTATGTTTTCATAAACTGTACCAACAATTTTTAAATCCTTAATTGTAGTAGTTCTTTTTTCTCCTTCATATACTAGATATGCAGCTGTTAAACCAAAAGCTACACTTGCAATTAAGCATATCATTAAAATCATATATTTAAATTTTATATCCATGTATTTTTTCTCCTCACTAACACGAACATAATACCACTTACTTCTAATTATTTCAATAAAAGTTTGTCGAAAAAAATAAAGAATAGCAAAATTACTATTCTTTATTCTTGTATTAACCATTTACTTGTTTCATAACTTCTTCAGCAAAGTTAGTTTCTTCTTTTTCAATTCCTTCACCACGTTCTAATCTAGCAAATCTTCTTATTACTATATTTTCCCCGATTTTTGCTATAAGATTTGTAAGTAATTGACCAACTGTTATATCTGGATCTTTTACAAAAGGTTGTTCTAATAAACAAATTTCTTTACAGTAGCTATCTATAGCGCCTGGTAAAATTCTTTCTTCAACAACTTTTTCTGGTTTTCCTTGTGCTATGTATTGTGCTTTTAATGATGCTTTTTCAGCTTCTAATTCTTCAGCTGGTATTTCTTCACGTCTAACATATTTTGGTCCAACAGCAGCAATATGCATAGCTACGTCTTTAACAAAATTTTTGAAATCTTCATTATTTGCAACGAAGTCTGTTTCAGAGTTTACTTCAACTAATGAACCATATTTTCCATTATGTATATATGCTTCAACTAGTCCTTCTGATGCAACTCTTCCAGCTTTTTTAGCTGCTTTTGCAATACCTCTTTCTTTCAAAAGTTCTATTGCTCTTTTTATATCTCCATCTGTTTCAACTAAAACTTTTTTACAGTCCATTATTCCTGCACCTGTTAAATCTCTTAATTCTTTAACTTGTTCAGCTGTTACTGCCATAAAAATCCCTCCTAATATACTATTCTTCTGTTCTTGCTTCTTTTGACTCAACTACTTCAGTTTTTTCTCTTTTTGCATAATTGTTTTGTCTTGGTCTATTGTTTTGTCTTGGTTTTCTTTCAATTTTATCTACACCAACTTCTTTAACAAGTTCATCCATTGTTAAAGAATTATCTTCTGTAGCTTCAGTCATATTTCCTTCTTTAGCTTCAATTATAGCATCAGCAATTTTAGAAGCTATTAATGATACTGATTTTACAGCGTCATCATTTCCAGCAATAACATAATCCACATCTTCTGGATTACAGTTAGAATCTATTAATCCTATAGTAGGAATTTCTAGTTTTCTAGCTTCTTTTGTACAAATATATTCTTTTTTAGAGTCTGCTAAGAAAATTAATGATGGAAGTTTATCCATTTCTTTAATACCACCTAAGTTATTATTAAGAATTTGCATTTCCTTTTTAAGTCCAATAACTTCTTTTTTAGGTAAAACATCAAATGTTCCATCTTTCTCCATGTTTTCTAATTCAACAAGTCTTGCAATTCTTTTTTTGATTGTTGCAAGGTTTGTTAAAGTTCCACCTAACCATCTGCTATTGATGTAAAACATTCCACATCTTTCAGCTTCATTTTTAATTGTTTCTTGAATTTGTTTTTTAGTACCAACAAATAAAACTGTACCACCTTCAGCTACAACTTTTTTAGTTAAATTGTAAGCCTCTTGTACTTGATTTAATGTTTTTTGCAAGTCTAGTATATAAATACCATTTCTTGCTGTGTAGATGTATGGAGCCATTCTTGGGTCCCATCTTTTTGTTTGATGGCCAAAATGAACACCAGCTTCTAGTAATGATTTCATAGGTATAATTGCCATTTTAAATTCCTCCTTCTTTTAATCCTCCATAAAAGTTATCGTATTTTTAAACCATAATGGCAGAAGTAAAAACACTACTCTTATGTGTGTATACTTTTACATAAAAAAATAAAAGCACTTGCAAAACGCAAGTGCTCCTATTGTAACACATTTTTAATATTTTGTCAATACTTAAAACTGTATTATACCTCCGGAGTTACAAATATGTAGTTTCCACGAACCTCGAGAAAACGCCCGAATCTTTCATAAAGGTTCTGATTCACCTCATCAAAGATTATTCGAAGGTTTTTCTCCGGCAAATCCGAAACGATAATCTTCTCCTTATTACACTGTCCATCAATCACAAGCTCGTACGCTCTTGATTTTACGATGGGCGTTCCCCCTCCGAAGCTTCCCTGAATAAACTCAAGGATACTTTCTTTCGAGTGTTTAATAGTAGATACTGCCATAACTTGTAATCCTCCTTTAAAAAAATTTCTTAACATAGTTAGTAAGCTTAACGTAACTTAATAATTATATTAAGATAGCCTTTTTACAAGTTATGTTATATTATACTACAATTTTGTTCTATTTGTCAACACTTCTTGTTAAAGTTTGAAATTTATGACGAAAATTATCAATAATATTCTTACTATTTTTCCAATTAATAAATATAGTATAAAAAAAGGTAATAAACTACTGGTATACTTTTTATATATATTAACTAAAATATTAGCCTCATTTTCTTCAAGTTTCTTATCCAAATATTTTTTAGAAATTTCACATGATTTTATTGTGGCATCAACTTCAAGAATAACTCTAAACAAAGAAGACATAATGCTTATTGTAATATATGAATAAAGTACATAATTATTTTTTGAAAATATTAAAAATATAAAAGAAAATACAAACATTAATAATTCTATATTTGAAAATATAAAGTTTAACTTTTGTAATAATTTAGATTGTACACTATGTCTACACTCATGAGCTATAAGACAAACTCTAGAAATCCCTTCATTATTTTTTATATTATCAGCTAAATAAATAGTATCTTTCAAATATACATAGTAACTATTTTTTATATCTTTATCTTGTTCTATCTTAGTTGTATTATTGCCTACTATATAAAGTATTTCTTGTGCTACTTCTTTATTTTGGGGAATTTTACTTGCTATTTTTATTAGGTTTTTATCCCTATCAAAATTAAAAAAATTCATTAAAACTCAACAATCTCCTTAATTGCTTGCCCAATGGTTTTCTGCATGTCAGCAAGCATTATGTTTATTCTCATTTCTTGCTCTAATAGCTTTCTTATATCCTCATTCCTAATTAACAACGAATATAAATTTTCAAGTTCTTTTTTCAAACTCTCATCCAATTTACCTGTTGTCATATAATCCATCTGTTGTTTTGTTTGTTTACTTTTAAACTCTTTTAATAATTTATAGTTTTCTTCATCTTTTTTTATCTTTGTTTTTAAATAAATAAATTCTTTATATTCCTCAGTTTCTTTAAAAAACTTTACAAGTTCATTTATTTTGTCATAAAAGTTCATAATATCACATCCTTTGCACTAGTATACCATAACTTTGTATTTAAATAAATAGAAAATAAAAAAATGAGACAATTATTTTTGTCCCATTATTTTCATAGTAGTAGAATAATTTTTAGAAACTGTCACTTTCAATTTAATTAAATCTTGAACTAACATATCTTTTTCTGTCTTTATAACGTTTCCTTTTTTATCTTTTGTTACCTTCTTAACAAACTTGATATTTGCAATTGCACTTTCCCTATTATTATCCTCCTCATATGATCCTAAGAAATCTCCTAAACAATATGCTGCATATATGTGTGAATCTTCATTATTTATTTTTATTACATCTTCAGTTTCTTCTTGAACTGCTCTAGCTCCTGTACCAAGTACAACATTTACTCCAGAATTAAATAACAATTCCGTATTTTGCTTTTGTGAGCTATTTGGTAAAACTGCGTTTTCATTTTTTACATTTAAATATGAAATTATATAATCCACATTTTTATCTTTTAAATACTGTACATCTTTTTTTACCTCTTCTTCATCAAGTATATCCATAATATATGAATTTTTTTCAGTCATTTTGATATTTGAAGATGTAGTATAAGAAAGTATTCCTATTCTTATATTATTTTTTTCCATAATTATTGGATTACCACTTTTTTTATCATTATTTAATCCAACTTGATTGATACCATTTTCCTCTAATACCTTAATAGTATTTTCTGCACCATCTATTCCCTTATCTAGGGCATGATAAGAAGCAGTAGCGACAGTACTTATATTTAGCCTTTTAAATAATTTTATTATATCATCAGGGCAATTAAATATTTCTCCTTTGCTATAACCTGATTTACTTCCTGCAATAGGTGTAGATATAGGTGCTATAACTAAATCATATCCTTTTAATTTGTTTGATACTTCTTCTGTGCCTGTAACAAAATCGTATCCACTTGAAGTTTTAGAACCATTAATAATTTGTTGAGTTGTATATATATCACCAAGACCTGCAAAACTAACACTATATTCTTCAGTTGTTTGGTGTATTACATGTGGTAATATTGAAGTAATTCCTTTGTCTACTACATTATATAGTAAAGCTTCTTCTTTTGAAATATTGCCTACAGTATATCTTATTAGTTGAATCACTTGAACTATTAAAAAAATCGCAATACCCATCCAGACAAGCATAACTACTATATTTTTATTTGTAACGGGATTTTTTAAAGTACCCCTACTTTTTTCAATATTTTCAGAACTTTTTATATTCTTTAACCTACCATTTCTCATACAATATCTCCATTTATTATTTTCTTATAATATAATAAAATTATACACAATTTATATTTTTTTTGCAATAGTACACCAATTTTACTACTATATTGCCTTACATACCTCCATTTCTACTTTTGATAATTTATTTTTAGTATTATTTATCATTGTAGTTATATTTTGTATTAGTTTGTTTTCTCTTTCACAAGAAAAATCACCTAGTACACTTTTTACAACTTTAGCGACCTCTTTTGATTTTAGATTAATTTCTTCTATATCAAATTTATCGTATGCTTGATACCAAGACTTGCAAGTTTCTTTAAATTTACTAATTTTTTGTTCAAATTTTTCCATGGTTTCACTAAGTTTTGTTGTAAATTCTTTACTGTTTATAAAGCTTTTTACTGTGTTTACAAATCCTTTTGCCATATCACCAAAAATATTGTTTTTTAAATAATTGTTACATACAATATCGACACCCGCACTTAGTGCTTTAGTTAGTCCACCAGAAAGTGCAACTTTTTGTATATTTTTCACATTTTGTAATACTCTAAAGGGCATACTTAAGTACTCTACACCTTCTCTTATACTACTACCAATTGCTGTTTTTATAATTTTTTTAAAATCATTTGTCTTTAGGACATTCTTTATATCAAGGGCCACCTGCTTTACACCATCTCCTATGGGAAGAGCCTTTATAGCATAATTAATTCCCTTATCTATAACTTCTCCTACTATATTTTCAAACTGCTTTACGCTTTTTGCTTCTGAAATTGAAAGTTGATTTTCAATTTCTATATTTTTTGTACTCTCTATAAGATTATTACTTTCATTTTCCTTTTTTACTTCATTTAAAAGCTCATTTGCTTGTCTTTCTGCTTTACTTAATTCTAATTCCATAATTACTCCTCCTTATTTGTATTTCTAAATATTAAAAAAATTATTACGTAAGAAATTATATTAATATTAACTATAATTTTTCCGACTAAATTGTTTAAAATAATTTCTTTATATGTCGGATTTGCATATATAAATCCAAAAAGCATATACAAGTTTACTGCTATCAAAAATAATATTACTAGTTTTATTTCTAATCTTTTTTCCTCTTCTTTTTCTTTTTGCATATTTAGCTTTACTAGTGAACTTAAATATTTATCTATAATATTTACAAAATTACCTCCATTAATGTAGCAATACTCAACAGCTGTAAAAAACTCTGATATCTTAGATATATTAATACTACTCTTCAAATTTTCAAATGCATCATATATTTTTACCCCATTTTGTATTTCATTATTAAACTTTAGTATATAATCTTTTATTTCTTTACATGGGGTAGCTCTGTTTAGGGCTACTACTATATCATTTTCTGTTTTAGTATAATTTTTTAATGTGGCAAGATATGTTGGAAAAGCAATTAATATTTTATTTTTATTATATTTTGTAACATACTCTATAAAAAAACTTGGAATAAAAAACGTACATATTGAGATAATTACAGATGAAGAAATTATATTTAACATTTTATATGAAAAAACATAAGAAAAAAAACTAATTAAAATAGAAAAAATTAATGTCACAATTGGTGGAATATAAATATTTCCATAACTAAAAATAAAATTACTATATATAAACTTTAAAAAGCTATTTATATGCTGATTATTTAGAAACTTTCCCTTAGAATTTAATGTTATAAATTTGTTTTTGTAATTTTTCCTAATAAGCAAACTTCTTAAAATTATTAACAACATAAATATAATGCTTATTCCAACTAAGTAAATTATTGCCCTAATGAATACTTTTTTCATTACCCCTGCTCTCCTCTTTACTATATACTAAATTTTCAATTACTTCTCTGGTATCACTATCATACTCAACCCCAAGTATTTCACACACCTTATAGTTTTCCATATATATCAAATAATCTATACTATTTGCCAGTAAATCCCTTATGAACTCCTCTTTATACTCTGAATACCTTAAATCCCTTTTTATTAATGTTATTAATCTATTTATTGTACTTTTAGCAGATTCAGAGTGAACAGTCCCCATTCCAATATGACCAGTTGAAATGGCGTCTAAGAAAATTGACGTTTCGCTTCCTTTTAATTCTCCTACTACTAATACATCATTGGACATTACTAAACTATGTTTTAAAAGCTTTTCTAAATCAATTTTTTTAGAATCTTCTCTATTTTGCAGCATTTCCCTTTCTATCACATTTTTATTTTCTATATATAATTCAGCGGTTTCTTCACTTATTGTTATTGCATAATTATCTGGTAGTCTTTTTATCATTTCTCTTAATAGTGTTGTTTTTCCACTTCCACCTTTTCCCGATAAAATAATATTTTTACCAGATTTTACAATTTTATCTATTATTTTATAAGATTTTGCATCAAGCATTTCATCTTGTAAAAAAAGTGTTTCAAGAGATGCTTCTTTATCTATTCTGTGAATTCTTATTACTAAACTCGGAGACGCAATATTAACTGGCAAAATTCCTGCTTCTATCCTTAAATTATATTTTTTATCACTAACTACAATTATTGGATTTTCATAGTTTATATTTGAGTTATTCTTTAATACAATATATCTAATATAGTTTTCAAAATCCTCATTATCTGCAAATTCATCATCTACTTTTTCCCATTTACCTAGCCTTTTTATATAAACTTTATTATATTTTATAACTCTAATATCAGATATACTATTATCATCTATGTATTTTTGCAATATATCATACCCATAAAGTTTAGATATTAATCTTTCGGTTATTCTGTCAATTTCACTTTGAGAAGTAATAAAATAATTAGTACATATTTTTTCCTCAATCTTTTTTATTAATGGTTCCCTCAAATCATCTCTTAAATATTCAATACAATTTTCTATTACATATTTTTGTAGTTCAAATATTATATCATTTTTATTTTTAGATTGATTTTCTATCATAGATTGTCCTTTATTTTCCTTATTATTATAAAAAAATGGATTAATTATCACTAAAAACTACCTACTTTCCTCAAAATAGAACTTGTAAAACTTTTCTTTTGACATCTTATATTTATTCCTATAAACTCATATATTTTGTCAATATTGAAGTTTATATTGATATCAGATGTTTCACCATTTATGTATCCCTCTATTTTTTCACTAAATGGAATTGTACAAAAAAAACTATATTCTGAAAGAAGACTTTGAATTTGTGACAGACTTAAAGAATTTTTCCCCTCTTTATTTATAACTATAAATATTTTATCTTTTGGTATATTCCAAAGCATTGTAATAAGATTTAAATATTTTATAGCTTGTCTCACACTAATATACGTAGGATTAATAACAAAGAACAATTTTGTTACCATAGACATGGTAAATGGTACGATATCAAAAAAAGGAGAGGCTGGTAAATCTATTAATGTATACTGATAATTTTTACTAACAGCATTATATATTTTTTCATAATACTTCGGAGATAATTTATTTTGAATTTCAAACAAACTAACATTACTTGTCATATAATCAAGATTTCCGATAACTCTATCTTTTATCATATAATTTGATATTATGTCCAAAATTTCATTCCTTTTATCCACATCTTCCACAATATGAGATAATGTATTGCTATCACCATTTACATTTGCAATTATATCTATACACGAATTTTGTATATCCATATCAAGCAACGCCACCTTTATATTTACCTTTTTGGCCAGAGACTTCGCAAGCACAGTGCTAAAAAATGATTTTCCAGCTCCACTAGTCCCATAAATTGCAATTAGTTCCTTTTGAATTATTAACCCTTCATTTTTAATTTGAATTTTATCACCATTTTTATTTGTAATTAAATTCTGCTTATAAATTATCTTTTTATCACTACTTATAATATCTCTTATCTCATCAATATTTATCAGATTTCCCTCTAATATATCAAAAATTTCATTTGAAAATAAAAATCTTTTTTTATCATCATCCAGTTTATCTAATACACAAATTATTCTTATTTCAT
>HF996768.1:26751-28587 GCA_000433335.1 Clostridium sp. CAG:1219
TATTTCATTTGATATTTCCCTTATCTTTTTTATAAAATCAAAAAAAGAAATTTCACCGTTTAGCTCTTCATTAACTATTAATATAAGTTCTTTTAACCTACATGGTTCAAACACATCTTCTAATAAATCTATAACATCTTCTCTACTACTTAAATCATATTTATATACATCTTCACCATATTCTTGTTTGATTAAATTATGAATATCATAATTATTAATTGCTGTAACTATCATATAATCCCTCCCTAATGAATTTTTTCTCATATTCTGTAGAATCAATTTTTATATTTACTCTATTTTCCTCAAACATTAAATATCCTTCCCCCTTTTGAAGTTTAGATATATTATGTATATCTTCTTCTTCAATCTCTCCTATATTTTTAAATAACTCTACATCTGAATAACTCATTTTAAAGAACATTTTAAATTCTGAATTATTTAAAATACTTTTTGCATAGTCAAAGTTTTCACCTAAAAATAAATCTGACATTTCCTGAGTTATTAAAATCATACTAGCATTTTTCTTTCTTATTGTTTTATACATTAGAAATACTAAATCTGATATATTTTCTTTTAGTGAACTTTTCAAATATTTCCATACTTCATCTATATATATGATTGTCGGATTTTTATAATTATTTTCTTCCATATTTTTAAGTTCTCTCTCAATAAAATATCTAATTAATATTGCAGAAGTTTTATTATCATATGATTTAAGATCTATACCTATAAGTGAAATGTTATCATCAATATTTGTTGTTTTTGAAAAGCATTTTAATTTATTTAAAATTAAATCCTTAAACTTCTTTTTTAAATTTTGACTTTTTATTTGTTCATAAATATCAAATAAAGTTGGAAATTCGTTTTTATCTATAATAGTTTTATTTAGATATAAATTTTCATCTGTGCTTTTTTTATAAATACTTTCAATATCTTCAGTTATATTAAATTTTAAATAAGAATCATATATAGCTTTTTTTATTTTTTCCTCTTCTGCTTGTGATGTAGTGTCTAATAATCTAGTTATTAGAGTTAAAACTTGATTAATTTTATTTGAAAGAAAATTAGCTTTATCATTTTGTACGTCAATTTCATCTATATCAAGAATATTTTTATAATTTGTTAAATTATTATTTGAAAATAAATACACTGCCCCTAAGTTTTGCAATATATTTCCATATTCACCTTCTGGATCAAATACAACTTGTCTTTTTCCAGAAATATATTGTTTTAATATAAACAATTTAATAAAAAATGATTTCCCTGCTCCTGAACTTCCGAATATACACATATTTGAATTTAAATATTTTTCATCGAATATGTCTAAAATGCAAAGTTTATTTTCATATTTTGTACTACCAATAACAATTCCATTTCTATCTAATATATTTTTTGTATAAAATGGAAAAATATTAGCCAAAGAACTTGTAGTAATATAACTGGATATTTTTTTCTTATTATTTTGGTTTATGTATGGAAGTGAATTTAAATAAAAATCTAAATGTCTAAAATTAGAAATGTTTGATATAATCTGTTTGGAATATAACCTATTTTGAAAATCTTTTACTAAAGTAAATAAATTTTCTAAATCTTTATGAAAAAAAGTTATTTGAAAATTGATTTTAAATATTTCTTCGTTATTAATTTGTATTTCTCTTCTTAAATTTTTAGCATCCTTTGTAGTAATTTCCATAATGTCTAAGTCAAGTTGATTTTTTCTTGTGTCTTTTAATTCCGATCTAAGATTAGAAATCTGATAACTAATTTTTTTTAACACATCATATGTGTCTTGCTTTTGTATATAAATGGATATATCATATTCTACATCTTTTGGTA
>HF996768.1:28615-30113 GCA_000433335.1 Clostridium sp. CAG:1219
AAAAATCCTGATTCTTTTGGATACTGTTTTATATATATACTGCAAATATACTTATTATCTACCATTAAATATTTATATGAATTATCTTCAATAATATCTGGCAATATTTCTTCCATTTTCACCTCCTAGATTTTATTAATGCTACTCTTAAGTACACTTTTTATTTCTTCCCTCTTAAGTTTTTTAAAAAATACTCCTATTGTATTCATATTTTTTAACGTCTCTTGTATATTTTTGCTTTCTCTATTTAAGCAAAAATAAATTTTGTTAAAGTACATATCTTCTTTATGTATTTTGTTACTTAAATCATTTATATAATCTTTATAGAAAATCAGCTTTTTTATCTTTTCATTAGCTCCGTTAGTATATATGTTTATATATTCTTGTTTATTAAATTTACAACTTCTTATTATAATTTTATAGTCACATTCTATGCCTTTTAAAAATTCTGTAAATTGACTTATTATCTTAAATGATCTATCTTTTGTATAATTTAATATACTTGTAGGAATAACTTCATATATAACATTTTCTGATTTATTTTCCTTTTGTTTAATAATAAAAGATTCATCAGTTATACTACAAATTGGAAACAATTCACTTATATCTTTATATTTTTTTATTATTATCACCTCCAGATATTTAAAGTTTTAAAATGAAATCTTGTTTAGATAAAAACGTAGATTAAAAATAATTTGAAAAAATAACAATTATAATATAACATCCTAAAACTAATTTTGTCAATACATTTTGCCATACTTTTCATCGCAATTTTCGACAAAGATAACATAAATAGTAACGATTTATACTGAATTAATCACATTTTTTAGTATAAAATCATATACTTAAATATAAATATATATTAAGGAGATGATGTATATGAATAATAATCAAAATGAAGGAATGAATAACATGTTAAATTCAAAGCTGCTAGAACTTTTAGGTACTATTGATAAGAATAAGTTAGAACAAGTAAGTAAAATGGTCCAGAATATGTCAAAAGATGATCTAAACAACTTAGTTTCTATGCTAAATAAAAACAATAAGAATAATTAGATATGAATGATAATACTAATCAATTATATGAACTAATTTCAAATATTCAGGCCAAATTAAATACCGAAAATGATAAAGAAAATCAAAATGAAAGCAACACTGCTCCACCCCAAGCCATAAAAGAAGAATCAAAAGAAAACTATAACGAATCTGAAAACATAGATAAAAATGATAAAAATGGATTTGATTTTTCAAACATAGACATCAACACTATATTAAAAATGCAAAGTCTACTTTCTAGATTTGGTAAAAGTAGTCCTAAAAAAGATCTACTTTATTCACTAAAACCATTTTTAAATAAAGATAGACAAAATAAATTAGGTGAATATATAACTATTTTATCAATACTTGACGCTCTAGAAATATTTAACAAAAAGGATAGTGATAGTAATGTTTAATTTTAATCCTTACTTAAACTTTTATAGAAATCCTCAAAGAAAGA
>HF996769.1:0-2117 GCA_000433335.1 Clostridium sp. CAG:1219
AATTGCCAAAAATTGTCTTATTGCAGATAATCCTAACTCATACATTCCAAAGGTTATAAAGTAATAAATTAATAAAGTGTAATTCTTAGAATTATCAATTGCAAATTTATAAATTCCATAAATACTAATTAATGAAGTAATAAATACAAACACTTCGAAGCAACCTGTAAGTTTATAAGCACATAACATTAATAAATTAAACAGTACATCATTTGTTAAACTAATTTTTACATTTTCTATAGTAAAAAACCAATTTTGATAACTATCGTAGTCATTTCCTTTATATATTCCTCCCAAGATGCTTCCCCTAAAAGTAGAAAAAATCAGTAATATTGCTGCTGACATAATGATAAAGATTTTTCTGCCTTTGTTATTGCAACGTTTAGATATCATAAGGAACATTATACACAAAATTAAAACTATATATTTCATAAATATTCCTTTCTTATAAAATTTCCTCTTTTAACAATGCTTTCATTTTCTCCCATGAATACTTTTCCAGATATACTTTTTTAGCATTTTTAGCCATACTTAAATATTCTAATTCATTAATGTTTTTAATTTTATCCATAAATTCTTTAGCGGAATAATCTATAGCATATCCTATTTTATTATTACTAACCATTTCATCAATTCCTGTATTCTTACAAACAATTATTGGTTTTCCGAGAGCCATTGCCTCATATACTTTATTAGGTGCAGAATATTTATGATTTAGAATTTCTGGATTATATGTAGCAAATAAAATATCGCAATCTTTTTCTAATTTTAATACTTCATCATAATTCATTGAACCATAGTATTTTATATTGTGGTATTTTTTTGCCATATTTTCAAAGTATGTTTCATATTTTCCAAATCCACCGATATGTAATTCCACTTCTTTACTGTTCTTTACTTCATTACACACTTCTACCAATAGCCTATCATCTTGCAATATTCCAACATAACATACCTTTACGCACTTTTCATCAAAAGGTTTCATCTCTGTATTTTTTTCCACTACTTCTGGTGAATTATGAATAATAAGAACCTTTTTTGGATTAGACTTTGCAATCTGCTGTTTCCTTTTTTCACTACATATCAATACTATATCAGAATTATTTATTAATTTTATATCTTTTTTTTCGACAACACCTTTAAGCTTCTTCAAATTGTGACAATCAACATAAAAATCATAAATATCATACAAAAATTTAGTTCTACTTTTTCTAAAAGCCTTATATGCAACAAATGCTGTGTCAAAATCACAGGCATGTATTATATCTATATTATTCTTATATTTCTTTACTTTCCTATATATATACATCTCAAACCCAAACATCTTAAATATATTTTTTAATCCATTTCCATATTCACTTTTTTTTTCATACATAATATATCTAATATCCTCTGTGTCTGGTATATTTAATTTCTGTCTATTCCATCCTAAAACAATAACATTACAATTATTTTCTTTATAAAAGTCTATTTCCTTTTTTGCTCTTGAATCATTTACAACTGAAGTACTACGTAAAAACAAAACTTGTTTCTTTAAAGATTCATTGTATATGTCAAGATATTTTTTCATAATGTTTTCTAATTTTAATTCTTCATTAAGATTATTATTCTGAATTTTTAGATGTAAAATTTTATTTTTAAATTCATCAACATTATCTATATCCACCAATATTTTTGATATATCTCTATTTCCTCTACAGTTAGTTGCCACAATAGGAAGTCCACACATAGAGGCTTCTATAAGATTTACTGGTAATCCTTCTTGAACAGAAGTAGATATACAAATGTCTGACATTTTCATAAGTTTGGGTACATCTTTTCTATAACCTGCAAAAACAACACTTTTCTCAAGATTTAGTTTTTTTACCAATTCCTGGTATTTTCCATTATAGGAGTCTTTTCCAACTAATAACAATTTATACTTAGAATTTTCCTTGACTAACTCTTTCATACTTTCAATAGCCATGCATTGATTTTTTCGCTTTATCAACTCAGCGACATAAATTAAAACTATATCATCATCTTCTATACCAAGTGAATTTCTTAATTCATGTCTTTCTTCTTGTGAAAGCTCAAAATCAAATTTTTTAGGGTCCACTCCTACTCCTGGAACATAA
>HF996769.1:2126-4047 GCA_000433335.1 Clostridium sp. CAG:1219
TCCTGGAACATAATGAGTCCTTTTAGCTTTAAACTTTTTTATTGCAAGTTCGTAATCTTCATTGTTTATTGTTATTAAATCATCCGTATATTTTGATAAATACTTCTCAACAGGATAAAAAATCAACCAATTAATTTTTGGAGCACCTTTATAGAAATGAAAGCCATGGGCAGTATAAATTACTCTTGTTCCATATGCTTTTCTTGCATGCTTTGAAGCAAGCCTTGTTACTACACTCCCCATAGGCGTATGACAATGAATTATATCAAATTTTTCCTTTTCAACAACTTTTTTTAGTTGTTTTATAGCTTTTAAATTGTTAAGTTTAAATGGGCTACGCTCAAAACTAATTTTATACTTTTTATCGCAATATGGTATTGCCTCATCACTATTTGTTGCTACGTGAGTCTCATACCCCATATCTTTAAACATTTTTAGATATGGAATATGAAAATGCAATATATGAGAATCAACTGTAGCAGTAAACAATACCTTTTTTACTTCATCCATATTTTTCTCCATTTTTTTACAAATTCATTACTTTTTCGTCAGGATCTATTTCTGGATCCACTATTTTTTTATTTTTTTTTAATTCTTCTATTTCCTCTGATATGCCTTTTTCAGAAATTGAAGCACCAGTCTTTTTGAATACTATTCCTATAGTTTTAAAAACTATTTTTAGATCAAGTAAAAATGAAATATTATCTACATAATATAGATCTGAGTTTATCTTATCTTTTATTGTAACATCATTTCTTCCATTTACTTGAGCCCAACCTGATATACCTGGTAGAACTTCATGTCTTCTTTTTTGCCTTTTTGTAAAATACTTTGTATAGCTTTCAATCCATGGACGTGGACCTATAAAACTCATTTCACCCTTCAATATATTAACAAGTTGTGGCAGCTCATCTATGCTAGTAGCACGTAAAAACTTACCTAGTTTTGTTACTTGATTTACTCCATCTTTATCTCTTTTCATTGTTTGAAGTTTGTATATTTCAAATATTTTTTGATCTTTTCCTACCCTTTTTTGTTTAAATACGGGTTTCATTCTATCAACACATAAAATTAAAATCCCTGCAACAAATACTATTGGAAAAGTTAAAACAAATAAGACAAACGCCAATATAAAATCTAAAATTCTTTTCACGAACTTTTTATACATTTTTTCACCTTCGTACACAGATTCAATTATACCATGTAATATAACCAATGTCTACATTTTAGTATTTTTTTGTCAAAAAAATAGGAGAACTATTGCATTTTCTCCTATTTTAAATTTATTTTATAAAATCTTCTTTTCTTACCATACCAGAAGTATTTATATAATAATCATGCTCTTTAATAATTTCTGATGCGTTTTTCTCCATATCAAATATATCAAAACAATTTATTATATATCCTGAAGATTCATTAAGTTCAAGATATCTATTAACTTTTTGTACAAATTCTTCTTTGCCATGTACAACGAAAACAAAATTTTCTGTTATGTAATCATTTACTATTTTTTCATTTAACCATTCAGTATAATACATATCATCATTCATCTTTTTATAGAACCTTGATATTATACTTTTTGTTTTTTTCTTTTCATCCTTTTCATTAATATATATAACCTTTACATTTTGAAGCTCATTTGATATAAAATTATTTGCAATTATATATGCATGTGTAGTATTTACCGTAAAGCAACATAGTTTAATTTTTTTCATCTTTTGTTCCCCCTCTTATTATATTTAAATTTTATCACTTAATATTTTGATAGTCAATTTCGACTTTTAGCTTATTTGGCCTAGTTTTGTAGAAAAATAGTTTATAAAAATTACATAAATTTATTTTCGACATGTAACATTTTTTCTAGTATTTTTTTGACATTTTTTATTTTATATTTTTATATAAAAATACTAATAATATTTTT
>HF996770.1:0-176 GCA_000433335.1 Clostridium sp. CAG:1219
ATAAATATAATTCTCAAATAGAAATGTATAATTCTGAAATTGAGAGTAAAAAGAGTTTGTCTGAGTATTATAAAGAACAATCAAAAAACACTACTTCAGATGAATATATAGAACAAGTTGCAAGAGATTCCTTAGGTTATGTAAAACCTTATGAAAAAGTTTTTATAGATACAAAT
>HF996770.1:195-846 GCA_000433335.1 Clostridium sp. CAG:1219
GTATAATTTTTATACTTTCTATTTTTATTTCACTTTTTTTGTTTCTTGTGTAAGCTTTACTAGTTTTATAGTTACATTTGCATTATCATTAGTAGCTATTATTTTTACTTCTGAATCAGTATTATTTATAAATTTTAAATCTAATGATCCATATAATATTGTAGCATCTTTATCTTTTGGAACATAATATACTCTTGCACTATGAGCATGTCGCTCTGTAATTTCAAATCCAGCAATAAGTGCAGTATTATATAATGTACTACTAATTTGGCAAAGACCACCAGCATATATTTCTATTTTTTTTCCATTTGAATCGAAACCTAAAGCTTTTTTATACCCCATGTCGCCGCCCATGGGTCCAATTGTATTATTAAAAGAAAATTCTTCGTTTGGTTTAATAATATGATTGTTTAATTTTGAATTTGCAAGACTTATATTATGTACTCTATTTTCATCTTTATCATATATTGTTGTTGTATAACTTGCAATTTCTTCTTCTACAGTTGATGTTGTATAGATATTATTTTCATTTGAAGGATTAGTATTATCATCTTTATAAATATCTAACTTATCATCATTTCTTGTTGTATTATTATTTAGATTTTCATTTGTCATGAATATAGTATAAATAATATAAATTATTATGGCGGG
>HF996771.1:0-2697 GCA_000433335.1 Clostridium sp. CAG:1219
TTATTAACATTTATTTTTTTATTATTCAAAAGTAGTATTATTTTTCATAAAAATTATATATTTATAATATAAGGGGGGAATTTTAAAATGGAAAAAAATCAACCATACTTTGATCCATATAATTTTAATGCTGCAAACTTTAATATACAAGGAGATCCTGCATCTTCATATAGTGATACTCCATCTATGAGCCCAAACAGTTATTATGAAGGTCAATATTATTATTACAGATATTTAACACAAATGATGGATTACAAAATAAGATGTAAAGAATACGAAAATTTAACTAGAAACGAAAAAAAAAGTTGAGATAATCTCAACTTTTTTACATCATAGGTTCTTCTTCCCTATCTTTTAAACTTTCATCTTTATACCTTTTTATATTATCCATAATACTATTAAAAGATATAATCTCACGTCTTAGGGCTTCACCATCTTGAGTTGTAAGTTCTTCTCCTTTTAAGCTATCAATCTTTTCCTTATTAGCTTTTAAAAGACTTAAAACTTCTTCATATTTAGCATCCTTTACCATTTAAATTAACACTCCCTCCGTTATTTGAGGCAAAATTCATATATTTAACAAATTCAAGCATATCATTTTCAGTTGAAAGAATTTGTTTTATTCTTTCATTATTATCATGAATTTCCTCGATAGTTTGTTTTACTTCATCTATAGACATTTTAATCGACCTCTCTCATATTTAATATTATACTAAAAATTTAACAATTTGTCAACCTATATAAGATACCCTCCATTAGGAGATAGTACTTGGCCCGTTATATAACTAGATTCGTCAGTTGCTAAAAAGTATACTGCATTTGCTACATCTTCAACATTTCCTAATCTTTGAAGTGGCACATCCTCGCAAAACATTGCTTTTTCATCATTTGAGTAACACTTTGTCATATCGGTTTCAATCCAACCTGGTGCTACGACATTAACCCTTATGTTAGAAGGTCCTAGTTCTTTTGCAAGAGCTTTAGACATTCCAATTACAGCAGCTTTTGATGAAGAATATAAAACTTCCATTGAAGCTCCTGTAATTCCCCATATTGAAGATATGTTAATTATACTACCACGCTTTTTACTTATCATGGATGCAAGGCATTCTCTAATAACATTAAATGTTCCAAAAACATTTAAATCAAAAACTCTCTTTATATCATCATCTTCTATATCATTTGCAAGTTTGGTCATTGCGCATCCTGAATTATTAACTAATACATCAATATTGCAAAATTTTTGAGATGCAAATTTTATCATATCCTGTACTTCTTCTTTTTTAGTAATATCTGCCTTATAAGTCTCAATTACTAGACTTGGAAATAACTGTTTTAAATAATTCTTTAATTCTTCTGCCTCTTTTTTTGAATTATTATAATTTATTAAAACATTATATCCTTCTTGTGCAAATTTAATGGAAATTGATCTTCCTATTCCTCTCGCTCCACCTGTTATTAATACGCTTTTACTTTTCATACTTTTATCCTTCTTCCTTTTCAGCTTCTAGTAATAAATTTTCTTTTTTATTCATTTTTAACATAAATAAACTTCCGACGATAATTGGTGAGTAGAATGTATATAGTCTCCAAAATAATATTGCCATATTTATAACTTCCTTTGGTATAAAAGCTCCAAAAATAATATAAAATCCTCCTTCTGCAGCGATTCCTGCTCCAGGGATTGGAACAAAAGCCATAACCATGGACAAAAATGACTGAGCAGATATTATTTTTATATATGTAGTTCCACTAAGTCCAAACATCTTATATACGGCATAAGTAATAGAGAAAAATACAGTAAGCTGCAAAGCAGTAGCCAAAAATAATTTTAAAACCATTATTTTTTCCTTTTTTATTATTTTAAAATTTTCATGAAACGTATCTACACTCTTTCTTAATTCTTCTATTTTTTTATCTAAATTTTTTAAAATTTTTATTTTTCCAAGTAGTTTGTAAATAAAGCTCAAAAATTTAAGAACAATACTTTTTTTAGCGCCAATAAGTATTAAAGTAACAATAACTAAAAAGTTTACTATAAATCCTATTATTGCAAGTTTTACAAAACCTGATACAGAATTTCTAAAATAAGAATACTCAAATATTAATATTAATGCCGTATAAATTACAAGTGTCGCCTGATATACTATAAATTTAATTAAGAGTATCGTTGCAGATTTACTTACAGATTTTCCTTCACATTTCATAGCAATAGCCTGCATTGGCTGTCCACCGGAAGAAAAAGGTGTAAGAGAATTAAAAAGTTGACCTATCATTGATACTTTAAGGCTATTAATAAATTTTTGTTTCTTATATATTTTCTTTTCGACTATATAAAGGCATAACGCTTCTAAAAGCCAATAAAGTATAATTAACGCAAGTCCAATAAGTGCCCAAAATATATTTACAGTTTTTAATACGCTTATAATATTATCTATACCATCAACGGCTAAAAAATATACTGTCATAACTATAAAAATTAGTACAACAACAGATATATTTATTAAATTTTTCGTTCTATAATTCACTTGCACTTCTCCACTTTCTTTTTTTCTTCCTACTAGTTTTATATATTCTGTTATAATAAGCTCTCCACATTGGTGCTACATTCTCTTCACTATAGTATTTACTACATTTTTCAGCCATTTGTGAAGCCTTATTATAATATAAATTATCATTCTTTAATTTCAATATCTC
>HF996771.1:2721-7128 GCA_000433335.1 Clostridium sp. CAG:1219
TTTATAAAATCTTCATTAGTAATCCCTGAAAGATAATATCCTTCTAATATTCCCTTATAAAGTTCTATATCTCTTAATAGAATAGGTATTTTACAATTAGCAGATTCAAGTATTGCCATAGGAAAAAGTTCCTCATAAGATGGCAAAAACATAACATCAGATGCATTATATATATCATTCATCTCTTCGCGAGGAATTATTCCTAAGAATTTTATATTATCCGGTGGATTTTTTAATATCCTCTTTAATTCTTCATATCCGTCAGATATTTTTTTAAATGAAAATCCTCCTGCCCACACAAATTGTACATCAGGCATTTTCTTTGCTATTTCTACTAAATCAAATATTCCTTTTCTTTTTTGAAGCTGTCCTACTGTTAAAACTACAAATTTATTTTTTTCTATTCCATATTTTTTTCTTATCTCACTCTTTTTTAATTTACTCATTTTATAAAAGTTTTTTGATGATACATAGTTTGGAATATATGTTATTTTTTCCCTTTTTATTCCGTAATTGGCTAATTTATCTATAAAATATGGATTTACAGTTACAAGATAATCCATACTCTTATAAAATTGTATAACATACTTATAAAACATCTTTTCTATGATTTTAGGTAATTTTATAGAGTTTTTCAAAGTCTCAGGTAAAAAATGAACATACCCTACAGTAGCGGATGAAATTTTAGCAAATGGTAAAGTTAAAAAAATTCTAAGTCTATCGTATGATAATGAATTATATCAGCAAACTTTACTTTATTTATTCTTACGTCGTATTCATTTAAATTATTTTTTACTAATGCCACCTGTTCTTCATACGCTGAAAGCACTCCTTGTCCTTTTACTTTATCCGCTGATGACATCATATTAATTGTTCTAGCCATTACGTTCCTCCTAAAAAACACTAGTTATGTTAAATTATATCATACTTTTGCTAATATGTAAATAAACGTATATTTTACATATCTATTATTTATAACGATGTTCTTTTGATTTAAGCAACAAAAAAGCATATGAAATTTCCATATGCTTTTTTTAGCTTAATCTTCCGCTTATTCCGTTTCTTCCTCTTCTTTTTCAGGGAGAGAAATATAACAGAAAGCTTTCTGCTTGAGCTTTCTTACAGCTCCTGTCCGGATATCTGTGTTAGCTGTAATAAATTCCTTTCTCTCTACTCCAGAAAGTTTCCTCAGTTCCTCAACAGTAGTAAGCGTAAGAGACGAGCGCCACTTGTTGCGCTGTCCTTTGTAATACATTTGATTTGCCGCAGCCCTTGCACGTACTACATCAGTCCTGCCAATAGCCTTCAAGAAAGCTGTAGGTAATGAGTATATTATTACCTTACTTTCCCATGAATCAAATTCGGGAATAATATCCTCAACATATTCCTCCTTTGAGGATAACTGTGAGCATATACCCTCATATTCGGTTTCGAATTCAGCGGGATAACTCTTAAAATTCTCACTCTGACCTGAAACTTCCTTTATGTGCTCTTCGAGCACTCTTAAAGTAGTTGTAAACAAATCTAAGATATTGCCAGAATTGTTTTCAATCTCAGAATCTGAATCCGCAGTTGTCTCTTCTGTTGCTGTCAATGTCGTTGTAGCGTCAACATCATTTCCAGCTGCTTTTTCTTCTTCAGGACTTTCAGTAGAAGTTCCTCCGCTTTTTTCTGCCGATTCTGGAGTGGCTTCTGAAGGTTTTTCTTCAACAACTGTAGGTTCATCTGTTACACTATCAGTGCTTTTCTCATCAGAACAACCACCCTCATCATCACATTCCGTATCTTCCAACGGAACTGAGACTGTTTTAGACTCATCATCTTCTTCAAAAATGACATTTCCGAAATTCGAAAATTTTTCTGCAATAGAAGCTGTTTCAGAATCTAAGAATCTCTTAAGTTCCTCATATTCATCCATCTTGCACTTCTTAGCCGAGATATCAACTTTAATTGCACTCACATTTAAATCAATCTGATCGATGTTAAGTTTGAGCACTTTTTTTGCTTCATCTGTTGTAGCACTAAGTGCAATAACAGATGTTAAGAGAGTGCGCTGAGTCTCAAGCTCTTTAAGCTTTTCTTCTTTCTCAGCAATTTCTTTTTTGGAAATTGTCAAGAAATCAACAGCGAATGGGAAAGCGTTAAGTTCATCAATTTTTCTGAAGAACTCATCGAGTTTCTGTCTCAAATCTAGAATTTCTTTTCCTGTCATGGTATTAACCTCCTTCATGACACAAACTTTTATACCTACGGTTTTATTATAGCATACTTTACATAAAAAGTCAACTGTATTAATAACATAAAAAGTCTACGTAAAACGTAGACTCCTATTTAATTATTTTTTTGATAATTCCATGCATCACGTACCATATCATCAATTCCATACTTTGCAACAAATCCTAATTCTTCTTTAGCTTTCTTTGGATTAGCATAACATACTGCTATATCGCCTGGCCTTCTATCAGTTATTCTATAAGGCACATCAACTTTATTTTCTTCTTTAAATGCATTTACAATTTCAAGCACACTATATCCATTGCCTGTTCCTAGGTTATATATACTTAGCTTCTTTTCATCTTTTAATATTTTTTCTATTGCTTTAACATGCCCAATTGCAAGATCTACAACATGAATATAATCTCTTACTCCTGTGCCATCTTTTGTATCATAATCATCGCCATAAACTGATAATTCTTTTAAAGTGCCATTTGCAACTCTTGTAATATAAGGTAAAAGATTATTTGGTATTCCTTGTGGCTCTTCTCCAATAAGACCTGATTTATGGGCTCCAATTGGATTAAAATATCTAAGTATTACAATATTCCATGTTGGGTCTGACTTGTAAAGATCTTTTAGAATTAATTCGATCATATATTTTGAGGTTCCATATGGGTTAGTAGTACCACCTACCCTACATTCCTCATCAATAGGAATTCTCTCTGGGTCACCATATACAGTTGCAGAAGAACTAAATACAAAATTTTTAACATTATACTTTTTCATTACTTGTAATAAGTTTAACGCTCCATATACATTATTAGTATAATATTCAAGTGGTTTTGCAACAGATTCTCCCACTGCTTTAAATCCTGCAAAATTAATTACTTGACCTATTTCATTCTCTATAAATACTTTTTCTAATGCTTCAGCAGATGTATAATCACACTCATAAAATTTAAAATCTTTACCTGTTATTTTTTTTATTTTTTCCAATACCTCAGGCTTACTGTTTGAAAAGTTATCTAACACTACAAGTTCATATCCTGCGTTTAATAATTCTACGCATGTGTGAGAGCCTATATATCCTGCTCCACCTGTTACTAATATTTTTTTCATAAATTATTCCCCCTAATTACTTTATATTTACATTTGACTTATTAAGATAAGATACAAATGTTTTTATAGACATTGTTCTATTAGCATATATTCTTGGAATTTGATATATATCTTTAGAATTATTTGTATTATATATACCTCCATCCATTCTAAGTCCTATATCATAATTTTCTTTAGCTATTTTTAGCGTATCTGTATTATATCTACCATATGGATAACAATAAACTGTAACTTGCTTTCCTGTTATTTTTTCAAGTCTTTCCTTAGATTTTATAGCCTGCCTCTCTTGCTCTTCATACGTCATTTTTGATAAATCCTCATGAGTTAGTGTATGTGATTCTATAGAAATAAGCCCACTATCTGACATTTCTTTTATTTGTGCTTCCGTTAAATAATTTTCACCACCGATATAATCAGTAATTATAAACAAAGTAGCCTTTTGGTTATACTTTTTAAATAAAGGAAAAGCATTATCATAAAAATACACAAATACATCATCAAATGTTAAACAAACTGGTTTGTTATATTTATAGAGACTGTTAAGTTCATCTGCAAATATAGTCTGGTATGAATTTTCAGAAATATATTTTAATTGCTCTTCTAATGTAGATGGTTTTATGAAATTTTCATAATCTAAATTATTACCATAGTCATCCAAAACAAAATGATACATAAATATTGGAACAATAGCACTAACAGATGATTTTAATGGAACATCTTTTGTAAGTTCATTAAACGCCCCCTCATCATTTGAAGCATCATTTTTTATACCATTATCGATACTTACATCATCTGTATATATACTAACTCTTTTACCTTTTATTCCAAAAATATTTAACAGTATAATTAAAAGAATTAAAACTAAGCAAATAATTATAATAAAAAAAATCTTATTTTTATTCATCTTCTTAACCATATAACACCTCTTATAAGATTATACATTAAAATATAATTTAATTCAATAAAAATTGGACTAAAAATAGTTAAACAGTTTACTACTATAAAAATATTTATAATATTATTCCCTTATTGATTAATAGAATTAAAATTTATACCTTTTAAAAATATTTT
>HF996771.1:7172-7351 GCA_000433335.1 Clostridium sp. CAG:1219
AAAAATGAGTGAATTCTTCCACTCATTTTGTTAATTTTTGCTTTTAAACGTGTCTATTTAGATATAATGAATTCAAATATAATTCATATAGTTGTTTATGTTTCTTGTTGTTGAAATCTAGTATAATCCCACAACTCCACAAAAGAGAAGCTAAAACTAATAATATACGGTTTCAAATT
>HF996771.1:7427-8785 GCA_000433335.1 Clostridium sp. CAG:1219
TTTTTTCTACATTTTTTTGCAAATTATAATAAAACAACTTTAATGTCAATTTTCGGTTTAAAATGCAGAAACGTCTATTTTAATATTTTTTTCCACTCATTTACTACATTTTCTATATAGTATTTTTCTGCATTTATTTTTGCATTGTTTCCAATTTCATTTCTAACATCGCGACTATTCATAATTTCTAATATTTTCTTTTTCATTAGTTCTTTGTTTCTATCTTTAATTATAAATCCATTTTTACCATCTTTTATTATTTCACGTGGGCCAACGTCTATATCGAAACTTATGCAAGGAATTCCAAGTGATGAAGCTTCAACAAGTACTAAAGAAAAACTTTCGCTCTTTGATGTAAGTAAAAATAAAGAGCTCTTTAACATTTCGCCTTCCACCTGATTACTATCAAGTTTTCCGGTAAAACGAACATAATCTAATATATTTAAGCTTTTACACAAATTTACTAGTTCTTCCTTTTTACTTCCGTCCCCAACTATTTCTAATCTTAAATTATTATTTTGAGCTAAACACATTGAAAATACAAGTATTAATGTTTCAAAATCTTTTACATCTTCAAGCCTTCCAACACTTATTATTTGGTTAGAGTCAAGAGTAGCTTTCTTATTTGTGCTATTAATCGCATTTGGGATTTTTATAACTTTAGTATATGTATTATTTCCATTTAGCCATTTTTGATAATTTTCTTTAGCTTTATCTGTCATTACTACTAAATATTTTATATTTTTAAACGATTTTTTCACTTTTTTTACGTATGAAGGGGTATCTACATAAGAATGTTCTTGAGAAATCGTTAAAATATCTCGTCTTTTTATTTGTCTTGAAAATTCTATTCTAGAAGAAATTAATACATCAGTTTTCATATTATTGACGATTTTTCTAACTCTAAAATATTTAGTAAATATCAATTTGATATCCTTAGCTAAACTCTTGAATAGCTCTATAATTTTAATTTTTTTAAGCACTTCCTTTAGTTGTTTTGCTTTAATTGGGCCATATTTTAATACAAATTTTACCTTTATATTATCATTTAACTTATAAAACGATTTTCCATTTAATAAATCATACAAGACAACCAACTCTACATCGTATGATTTTGCCAGTTCATTAGCAAGTGTTGTTACTTGCTTTTCTAGTCCTCCATAATTTAAATGTAGCAGCAAAAAAGTTATTTTCTTCATAATCCTCCCTTATAAAATTTGGTGTTTAATACGAAACACCAAATAAAGTATATTTTTATTATGTAATAATTTTACTAATTTTTCTTATTGAATACTTTTTTTACGTTTCTTATTTTTTCTAAAAACTTCTAGTCTTTTGAATTTATAATATTACTTATG
>HF996771.1:8861-20268 GCA_000433335.1 Clostridium sp. CAG:1219
ATCTACTAATCTCATCTACTCTATCTTTATAACGTTTTACAGAATCAACATGTTTTACCAAATTCTTATTTAGCTTATACCCATCGAAGAAATACCTACATATATTTTCATTTTGTAAGTCAACCATATTTAGTTCCTCACTAGGATGTTTTTTTATACATAACAAGTAATTGTTTTTCTTTAAAAAATCAATTAGCTTTTCTTCAGGATACTGTTCCAAATTAAATATATTATTCTGATTTAGGAATGACTCTTGCTCCCTATCGCAGCCTTTTCTAAAAGTTGGCATATAGAAAATTTTTTTTGGTATTTATCTAGGTTCAAATTTGTTACTTTTTTCATAAAGTCACCACGCTCAATTAACTACATTTCTTCTCTACACCAGCAGATTTTATATTCATTATTATTACTCCTGTTATTACAAATATAATTCCGATAATTCCATTGATAGATATATTTTCTTTGAAAGCAAAAATTCCTGCCAATAAAGTTGCTATTTGCAAAATTCCTGCCGTAATAGGAGTTATATATCCAAGATCAAACTTTACAATTATATTTGTATATAATAAAAAACTTAAAATATAACTTATAAATCCAGCTAAACTTATCAAATTAATAGAAAAAATCAGTTCTGCTTCTGAAAATGAAAGTTCACCTGTATTTTGACCTAATTTCATTAAAACTAAACCTAATGTCGAAAGTACTAAATATAAAGCAACTAACATACTTTTTTTCATACTATTTCCCCCACTGTCATACATTAAAATTCATTAAGAATATTCCGAATATTACTAAAGAAGCTCCTATAATAGATTTCTTTGTTAAATTTTCTTTAAAAAGAACTTTTGCAACTATAAGTGTAATTATCTGAACAATTCCTGTTACAATTGGCATTATATAGCTTAAATCAAACATAACAACTATTTTCGTAAATAGTAAGAAACTACATAAATAACATATAAATCCAAGTGCACTAATTGGACTCATAGAAAATCCCATTTCTTTTTTATTAACAGTTATCTTTCCTGGATTTCCTCCCTTTTTAATGAACACTAATCCAGATATTGTTAAAAAAAGATAAATAAGAATTAAAACAAATTTCAAAATAAATTCCTCCTACAAACTATCCACTACTTTTTTTCTCCAATAGTCTAAAACATTCTTAAGTCCAGTATCAAAATCTTCCTGTGGTTGCCAATTAAGCTCACCTTTTAATTTAGATATATCTGCTACTGTTTTTTCTATATCTAAAGCTCTATATTTAGCTTTATCTATTTCTACTTTTATCTCTACATTTGAGAAGCTGATAATTTTGTTTAATATATCACCTATTCTATATGAATTTCCAGAACCAATATTATATGTTTCTGACGTTCTACCTTTTTCTACTAATAACACATATGCTCTAACAACATCTCTTACATTTAAAAAATCCCTTTTTGCATCTAAGTTTCCAACGCTAATAACAGGTTCTCTTAAATTGTTTTCAATTTCAGCTACTTGCTTACAAAAATCACTAATTACAAATATTTCTGACTGTTTTATGCCAAAATGATTGAATGATCTGGTCATAACAATATTCATGCCATATGCTTTTGAATATAAGTATCCCAATTGATTTTGGGTATTTTTAGTTAATGCATAAATATTTTCTGGAACACATTTGCAGCTTTCGTCTGGCGATTCAATATTTTTAAAAGTATTGCCATATTCTTCACTTGAGCCCACAAGTAAAACTTTCGTTTTTATATTATTTGATTTAATAGCATTTAATAAATTTATTGTTCCAATAATATTAATGTCAACAGTTTTTGTTGGATTATCCCAAGATAACTTTACAGAACTTTGTGCTGCAAGATGAATAACGTATTCTGGGTTAACATTATTTATAACTTCTTCTACGCTATCTTTGTTTGTTAAATCCATATCGTAGATTTTAACATCATCTAATGAACATTTTTCAAAATCCAACTTTGTACCAAAAATTTGATATTCTCCTATTTCTTTCAAGTATTCAGACAAATGATAACCCACAAATCCAGATATACCAGTTATTAATATTTTTTTCATATAAATTATACCCCTTTTATTTATTTATTTAGCTCTAAATCATTATTTACCATTCTCTTAACTAAATCGTCAAAAGAAATTAATCTTTTCCATCCTAATTGTTTTTCTGCCTTGCTAGGATCTCCTAATAACAAATCTACTTCTGCTGGTCTAAAAAATTTTTTATTTACTTTAACAATGACCTTACCAGTTTCAGAATTTATACCTACTTCATCAATTCCTTTTCCTTCCCATTTAACGTTTATTCCAACACATGCAAAGGCTCTTTCTACGAATTCTCTTACTGTTCTTGTTTCATTTGTTGCAATTACATAGTCATCTGGTTCATCTTGTTGAAGCATTAACCACATAGCATAAACATAATCTTTTGAATGGCCCCAATCTCTTTTAGAATCCATGTTACCTAATTCTAAATATTCTTGTTTTCCTAATGATATTTTTGCTACTGCATCTGTTATTTTTCTAGTAACAAATTCTTTTCCACGTCTTTCAGATTCATGGTTAAATAATATTCCTGAACAAGCATACATTCCATAACTTTCTCTATAATTTTTTGTTATCCAATGTCCATAAAGTTTAGCTACTCCATAAGGACTTCTTGGATAAAAAGGAGTTGTTTCACTTTGAGGTATTGCTTGTACTTTTCCAAACATTTCAGAAGTAGATGCTTGATAAAATCTAGCGTCTGGTTTTACAATTCTAATAGCTTCTAACATATTTGTAACACCTATTGCGTCTATTTCAGCTGTTACTATAGGTTGTTCAAAACTTGTTCCAACGAAAGATTGAGCTGCTAAATTATAAACTTCATCTGCATTTGAAATTTTCATAGCATTTATTAAAGAAGTTAAATCAGTCATATCTGCATATACAAGTTCGACTTTATCTTTTATATGCTCAATATTACCATACTCCAATTTACTCTTTCTTCTCATTATTCCATAAACTTTATACCCTTTTTCTAATAATAATTCTGCAAGATATGAACCATCTTGTCCAGTAATTCCAGTTATTAATGCATTTTTCATTTAACATTCCTCCTATTTTTTAACACCATTTCATAAAGTGAATACATTTCCTTACCAATAGTCTCACTACTAAAATCTTTTCTTTCTTTTTTCATAAAGTTTGCTTTGCCTAATATTACATCCTTCAATATACTACCCAAAGCAGCACTATTTCTATTTTCAAATTCTAAAACATCCCCAAAAGTTACCTCAGGAAGAGAACCACCTGTACTATGGATTATTTTTGTCCCCATCTCACAAGCTTCAACAGCTGATAGTCCAAATCCTTCAGTTATCGATGGAACCACTACATAATCACAAGATTTAATATATGTTTCCAAATCATTTCTCTCAACCGGATCTTTTACTATAACATACTTGCCTAAATTGTTTTTTTCTACCTCTTTTAAAAACTTTTGCTTTTGCACCAATGGATCATTAGCCATTATAAAGCAAAATTTTGTATGTTTTAATTCCTCTTCAGATAATTCTAATACTATTTGTTTTATTGCATCTAAGTATATAAATATTCCTTTTGTTTTTCCTGGTCTACCATATGATAAAAATATTCTATCATCCGATTTCACACCAAAGAAAGAATTCAATTTTTCTCTATTATACTCCACATGATTTTTATTCATTTCTACAACAGTATATATCTGCTTTATATTATTTTTCTTTACATTCTTCATTAAATCATTTGTGGTTGCTCCAGAAATTGTATGATAATAATCACATTTACTATTCAGTACCATCTTTTCATATAGTCTAAACATCAATGCCTTTATTTTATTTTCTTCAATCCAATACCACTTTTCATTAAGTGACTCATAGACTGTAATTATAAGAGGTTTATTTAACTTCTTACACACGCTTGATGTTGTTCTAACTGGACTATATACAGCGGCATGAACAATATCAGCCCATTCTATATGTTCAATTAAATCTTTTCTTCTAACAAGTGGATGCCCAAATAAGACTTTCCAATCATAATAATATATATCTATACCTTCATACTCTTTATGCCCAACTACTCCTCCTGAAGAACTAGTTAGAACTCTTACTTGTATATTATATTTTTTCATTGCAATAATATAGTCAAGCATAGCTTTTTCTCCTCCACCAATGTGTGGATAGAAATGTGGTACTACAAAACAAACTTTCACGTTACCCCTCCTATTATAAAAATTTACTATTTTCTGTTCCCTTTAATTCTTGTAACATTTTTTTAATGTCTTGCGTATTGTCCTTATTCATAATTAAACTTACATCGCCTGTATTTATAATTATCATATTTTCTACTCCAACTGTAGAAACTATTCTATCGCTATTTTTATTTATAATAATGTTATTTTTAGAATCATAAGAAACGATATTGCCTTCAAATATATTATTATTAATATCACAGTTTCTTAATCTTTCTATAGAAAGCCAACTTCCTACGTCGTCCCATCCAAAATTGCCTGGGATTACATATATATTATCAGTTTTTTCCATTATTCCATAATCAATAGATTCAGATGGCATTTTACTATATTCAGATTTTAGAACTTTATCATATTCTGGTGTATCAATAAAATCATATATTCTTTCCAAACTTTCATATAATTCGGGCATGTATTTTTTAAAAGCATCATATATAATAGAATTTTTCCATACGAACATTCCACTATTCCAAAGATAATTTCCTGAATTACAATACTCTTGTGCCTTTTCATAATTTGGTTTTTCAACAAATTTGTCAACTACATATATCATATCCAAATCGTTAACCCTCTTAGTAAATTTAATATATCCGTATCCAGTTTCAACATGTTCTGGTACAATACCTAGCGTCACTATATTTCCCATATCAGCGTATTTTATAGCTAACTCTAGACTATTTAAATATATAGTTTCATTCTTTATAATATGGTCCGATGCAAGAACAATTACATTAGCATCACCATATTTTTTCTTAATTACTGCTGTTGCAAAACCAATACATGGGGCTGTATTCTTACCAATTGGTTCAAACAATATATTTTCTTTTTTTATTTGAGGCAATTGTTCATAAATTAAGTCCTTATATTTCTCATTTGTTACTACGTATACATCTTCAAGATCAGCAAGTAACTCAATTCTCTTGACAGTTAACTGGATCATAGTAAGATCAGAATCCGTAAGAGCTAAGAATTGCTTTGGCATATTTGTTCTACTCATTGGCCAAAATCTTTCTCCCTTACCTCCAGCCATAATTATTACAACATTTTTCACAACATCTTCCCTCCTAAGTTACTACATAGCACTATTTTTTGTTCAATTTATTTTCTTTTAGTGCGATATAGTGATTTAAATTTTTAATTTTTTCATTCAATTCAGATATTCTTAAATTAAATATAAATACCTGAACTAATAGGAAAAATATTATTATTAAAAATACAAAATTGGCAGGTGATATAAAACCTATTTTTTCAGATATCCAAGTTACTGCTCCGTTAAATATACTCATTAAAAGTAATAACAAAGAGCATAACATCCAGGTTAAAGAATGTTCAATTTTTAATTTTGCTTGTTTAATCTTAGTAATGCAAACGACAAAAGCTAAAGCAGACCCAATTATTAAAATTATTCTTAATGCTAAAGACATGTTACTTCACCTCTTTATCCTTTCTTGTTGTAGATCTAATAAATATAATTGATAACATCATATTTATCATATACATCATTGATTTAAAGGTATTTAAATAGCTTTCTCCAAATTCTCTTTCTTTCATTTTAACTTGAACTTCTTTTATATTTAACCCTTTTTTGATCATATATACTATAGTATCTGGCTCAGGAGACAAGCTTGCATTTTCACAAAACATTTTTATAGCCTTTTTATTATATGCTCTCATTCCAGATGTCGGATCTGTTATTTTCTTAAACGTAATTAATCGAATTGTCGCGCTTAACAATCTGCTTCCTAACATTCTAGCAGTAAGTGGCTTTTTCTCCTTTACAAATCTTGATCCTATAGCTACATCAACATTATTTTTTTCAATTTCGTCTACAAGTTTTAAAGTATCTTTTGCATTATGTTGACCATCACCATCAAATTGAATAGCTATATCATAACCATTTTCCATAGCATACTTCATTCCTAATTGTATACCACTAGTAAGGCCATAATTAACAGGTAAAGATAATAAATTAAATTTATTATCTTCACATACCTGCTTAGTATTATCAGTAGAACAGTCATTAATTACAATATAATCATAATCTGTATTATCTGTAATATCTTTTACGGTCTTTTTTATATTTAGTGCTTCATTATATGCTGGTACTATTATTAATACTTGATTTTTCTTCATATTAAACACCGATTATACAAGATGTATAAATTCCTTTCATTCTTTTATATTACAGGCTCTAAACTAACACCCTTTGTATTTTCATTTCTAACAACTCTAAAAAGAGTATATTTATCAATTATATTTTTGTAATCGTCATTAAGCATAAATTGAATCTTTTCGAACATTTCTTCGTCATAAGTATATAAATATAAATAATCAAAATTATAATCAAAAAGTTGCCTTTCTAAATCATTAGCCGTTAATCCCCACTCTTGTAAGTCTTCTGCATTTTTATTAGTTCTAATTTTCCAACCAATCACATGAGAACTAGCATTGATTTTCCTAGGAAACGCATAATATCTTGCATACCACATAGCCATAATGCCGTCCGTATCATTCTGATCTAATACATAAACTTGACTGTTTGGTTCTGTATTAGCATTTAGGGTTTCAAATTTTTTACTTAATTCATAACTTGTATTATAAGTACCTTGCCTTGTTGTTGAGTAATCAAGAATAAAATATAATACATTGTTTGCAGAAATATTAATAATGAAAATTATTAATATACAAGCTAAAGCTATACTCTTTTTATACTGTCTTTCAAGGTCAAAGTTTTTAAATATAGTTATAATAAACAAAATCATTATAGCATAATGAAATGGGTCTAAATATCTACCAAAAGAAGCTAAGTTTTCAGCTTCATATTTTGTAAACATTACAACTAATGAAACTAAAGTTAATGCAAAGAATATCAAGTACCCAATTGCATAAGGAAGTATCATTTTAAAATTAAAATCATTATTTTTTCTACATAAAAATCCCACTATAATTCCTAATACTATCATTAATAATATAAACTGATACATTGATAGATCCACTATACCAGAAAAAATAGGATCCGTAAAAGATTTTATCAAATTGTAAAATATTTTACTAATTGTATACCCATTTAACTTAGCAGATATTTCTGTTGCAAGTGAAGGAGGCAATAATTTAAAATTATAATAATTAAATATCAACTGATTACAAATTTTAACATAAACATTCCATATAACAAAAATCATTATTAGTGATATTCCTAGCTTAAACCATTTTTTAAAAGCAAAGCAGAAATTTTCTTTAAAGTTTTTAAACAGTGATTTATATTCATTCCTCTTTAGCATGTCTTCTAAGAATTTTATTATAATTAAAACACCTGCAAGAACTATTCCTGATGGTTTTATTAGAGTACATAGCCCCAAACTTAAGAATAAATACTTTTGCATTTTCTTATCATCATCTTTAAATATTAGTGTAAATACTATACTAACAGCAAATGCAGCTGATAATGCATAATCTGCATATAAATTACCATAATTGTATACATTTCCTAACAAATAAGCTGAAAAGAATATTGCTATAAAGAATAATGGCAAAAGAACTTTATTCTTTTTATTAACAAATTCAAAACATGGCATAAGAGTAATTACAATTAACAATGACAATCCTATATAAAAATGTGATTCATTACTGCTATTTGTAAAAATATTTACAAAATAATGCCATACCGACAACGCTGGTGGATAATTTCTTGTCCAAGACACAACATTCTCATTAGTACTTAATTGTGAATACTCAATAACAGCTTTTGCATCAAAAGCCCAATGTGAATATTCATCATATACATGTACATATCTATTAATTCCGCCAACAAATACAAGCATAAAAATTAAAGTAAATATTCCTACCCCAAAATTATTTTCTATAATCTTATCTGATTTTTCATTATTATGAATTTTTGAATAGGCTAAATAAATTATTGAAGCTACTGCTGAAATTATAACAATGTATTTTAATATAAATAGCAAATTAAGCATTGCTATCGCTACAGAAAATATCAAAAATATAGCTACAAAAGCAAAAATCGAGATAGTAAATTTTTGTCTTATAAAGTGTGAAACAACATTTGCTTCTAAAATCAAATAAAAGTATAACACAATATAATTTGATAAATTTTTATCCCAGAATATTCCGTTAAGTAAACTAAACGTTATAGTAGCAAATAATGATGTATAAAACAATTTATTGTTCCTTAATTTAAAATCATTATATATAATAATCAGAATAAAAGCCAGTGCAGCTATTATATATGTTTTATCAATAAACCAAACATTACTCAATATACCATTACCTGTTTGATGATTATATATTAATGTTCTAATATTTGCTAACAAAAGCGTTACTATGTATATCGGAATTACTGTTAATAATTTTAATATTTTTTTCATTTTTTAATCTTTTCTCCAATCTAATTTAATTTTATTTTATCTGAAATTGGCAGTTTTCTTAACATTTCCACAACAAAAATATTAAATGAAATAAATAATTGAATAGAATTTATACATAATTCAATATTAAATTTATTCATTAACAAATTAACAAATAAAGTTGGCAATATTAGTAAAAAGTATTTTAAATCTTTACTATTTATAGTAATAAAAACAATTAACACCAACTGAATTAAAATGGCGATATAAGGACTTAATAAAATATTTAAAAAATTTGAACTGCTTATATTTTCCATTAAATTATTTTGGTAATTTCTCCAAAAATCAAATTGAGTTACACGTTCATAACTATCTTGTAAAGATTCAGTTTGTACAGTTAAGTCTGAAATTCTAGCAAATTCAATTTTATTTTCAAAATTTAGTTTTACAGCACCATTAAATAGTAGTAATAAAAATACCATTGCCTCAAGAGCAATAAAACTTCCAATAAAAGCCATTATTCTTTTTTTCTTTACAGAATTAACAAAAAGTAACACTAATAAAATTAAAAATACAGCAACTGAAACTATTATTCCAACTTTTGATATAATACTCAAACCAGCTAGAGTAAATGAAATAGCTACAAGATCTAATATTCTATACATCATTTTCTTTTTAATTCCAACATAAATCATTGTAAAAAGTAAAGTTATAAGTGAAATAAAGAACATTTCTCTAACATTTAAAGAATTTACAAATATGAAAGTTAATCCAAAGTTTAGTATCATTAAAGTCAAACTCTGAAATATAAAAATTATTTTTTCATATTTAAAAATTTCTTTTTCCTTTACAAAGTTTGTTGCCAACTCATCTTTTGATTTTACTTTCTTTACAACGTTTATATCTAACAATCTATTTAATTCTAAATTTCTAATGTTTTTGCAAGCAAAAGTTAATACAAATGATAAAACCACCTCAGCAAAAATTTTTCCGCCTAATCCATTTAAGGTAGCATCAACTGGTAATGTTGCTAGCATACTAAAAAATAAACTTAAGAAAGCAATAGCAAATATTGAAACATCCATATAATTTGTAAAATATTTTATTTTATTTTTTGTATTTATGAAAAAATCTATAATATAAACAACACAAATCATATTTTTTCTTTTCATTTTTGTTTTAAATTTTTCCATAGGAGTAATCCAAGTAGCATCAAAATGATGTATCA
Source organism: Clostridium sp. CAG:1219 (assembly GCA_000433335.1). GTDB lineage: Bacteria > Bacillota > Clostridia > TANB77 > CAG-465 > CAG-465. The sequence continues at coordinate 18,736 of HF996771.1, forward strand.
TACAAGAATTATCAGTAAATTTATTATGTTGATAATCATAACTTAAAGGATAGAAATATTCCATAGGATATATAGATACACTGTTGTTATCTAGTTTTTGTATTTCGTCCAACTCTTTATTAAAATTAAATTTTGAAAAATACGTGGTAAGTACTTGTGGTACACTCATTTCATATAAATCCCCTGTAGGATTAAATTCCCTCAAGTCTTCGTATATTTTTACAATTGCCTTAACATGTTTGTTTTGTGCCTCTTTTGCCCATACTACAGCAGCATTTATTAGTTTAGAATCTTCTTGACCCATAACTAAATCCTCTTCTAAGTACTTTGAAATATCAGCTGTAACCTCCATATCAGTATCTAAATATAGACCGCCATATTCTTCTAATACTTTAAATCTAGTGTAATCAGCAACAAAAGCCCATTTTTTCTGTTCGTACGCCTGCTTTATGAATTCACATTGATTAATATCAAAATTAGTTTCATTCCATTCTTTTATTTCAAAGTCAGGAAGATACTTTTTCCACGAAGCAATACATTTCTTAGTTAATTCAGATAAGGGTGCTCCTCCAAACCAACAATAATGTATAACCTTATTATTCTGTTTTTCTTCTCCTTTTTTTATGTCATTTTTGCCCAAATTTATACCTCCTATGCTATGAATTTAAGAAATTTATTACACTTTCCTTTGCTTGTTTTGAATAAACCTTTTTCCATTCCTTATAAGATTTTATAATTTCATCTTTTTTTTCTACGCAAAGATTTATTTTTTCAAATATCTCATCTATGCTATCTTCTTCCTTAACAACTAAATACTCTTGTAAATTTGTTTCTCTAAAATAGTGAGTATTATTTCCTATAATACATGGCACACCTACTTCCAAACTTTCTAGTGGTATCATTGGTGCACATTCAGTAAACGTTACATATAAATTAACCGTATTTTTAGCCATTCTTTCCAATAATTGTTCTCTTTTAACAGCAATATTTTGACTATCATCTTGAAATTTGATTCCCATTAATTTACAAAAGCTTATTGCTAAATTTGTTTTTGGAATCATGTCTATTTTAGCATCTTTAATCATTGCACATGCACTTAGTTGATTATAAGTATTTTTCTCCCATCTATCTCCAGAAGAATATATACCTATCTTTATATCTTTTCTATCATTACAACTAGATATATATTTTTTTTTGTTATCAACAGAAACATCATTCATTACAAAATAAGAATTGTATCCTTTTCCTTTGTAGCAATTTGCCATACTTTCTTTTAAGAATCCAATTGAAGATACTATTTTTCTTTTTGAAAGTTCCAATATATTCTCTAAAAATCTTTGTTCATTAGGATTTACAAACAAAGAATGAGACCCATGCCATAAAAATTTTATTTTTATTTTTGAATTTTTCTGGTATATATTTTCTGCTAATTCCTTATATCCAAAAGCCATTGTTGAAAAAATAACTTGTTTAATTTTTTTAGAAGCAATTTTATCAGAAATCTCGTTAATTTGTTTTTTATTGAATAACTCA
>HF996771.1:20310-33816 GCA_000433335.1 Clostridium sp. CAG:1219
CTCCAAAGTAGAATTCATTATTCCTATACATTCAGGATTATAAAAAACTACTATTCCATTGCTTATTTTATCTATTTTATCTAAAACAAATTTTGTATTTTTTTTATCATAAAAATATATAGATTTTATTTTTTTTAAATGCCTGTTCATAATTCCTCCTACATTTTTAGAAATTCCTTAACACTCTTTGCGCTTTCATTATCATTTTCAACCTTCCACGCCTTATATAATCTTAAGATTTCTTCTTTATTTTCCAAAGCATTTTTTATTTTTCTTACTATCTCGTCTAAGTCGTCTTCTCTTTCTACAACTAAATAGTCATGTAATTTGCTACCTTTAAAATAGTGATGATTATTTCCCATAATGCATATTGTTCCTGTTTCAAGACTCTCTATTGGAAGCATAGGTGCGCACTCTGAAAATGTAACATATAAAACTGCATCTCTTTTTGCCATTTCAATTAATAAGTCTTCCCTCTTTAAATGGGTATCACTACCAATAACATCAAGCCCATTGTAATATGCCATCTTTTTTATATCATATCTAAGCGGTATCACTTGCAACTCTGAATTTTTAAACAATGACGCTGCCATTACTTGATTGTAAGTATTTTTCCTCCAATCAGTACCAGCAGAATAAATTCCAAATCTAATTTTCCCATCATTTATCTTTTCTACATTTTTTAATTTTTCTTTTATAGCATCTTGCAATCTAACTGTATTTTTCAAAAATGCTGTTTTATAGCCTTGTGATTTATAAAAATTAACTAAGCTTTCCTTACAAGTTCCCATTACGTCAATAACGCCTTTTTTATGTAAATTAATAACCATAAGATTAGTTTCCCAATTTATCTCTTCAATAACTTGCGAATGTGAACCATGCCAAAAGCTTTTTAGCTTTATATTAGGGTTCTTTTCTCTAATTTTACATGCTATTTTGTCCCAACCGTAATCAAATGCACTAAATATAATTTGTTTAACATCTAATTCTAAAATTTTATTAACTATACTATCAATATTCTTATTTAAGTAGACCTCTTGTATTGGCAATAAATTAATAAAAAGTTCTTTAGTTGCACTAGTAACACCAAGCCATCTTGGATTGTGTATAATTAAATATTCAATATCTTTACCATTTTTCTTATCTTTTAAGTATTTATCCAAAGTATTCAAGGTTTCATTTATTCCTGAATCTTCTTTTATTGAAAATTTATTTTTTAATCTTTGGAAAAAAATATATTTTTTATAACCAACTTTATTTTTAGCGTTTCTTAACGTTGCAAATAAATACTCACAAGCAGTTGGCCCAATCTTTCTTAACGTTCTAATTTTGTTTCTATCCTTAAGCCTTAATTTACTTTTATTAACAAATATTGCTTTAATATTATCTGAAAATCCTTTTCCAATTCTCTCATAATCAACTGGGAAAAAGTAATCGTATGGATAAATAAAAGAGTTTTCGTCAAATTTATATATGTAATTGTAATTCTGTTTAAGATTGCTTCCTACAATTTCTGACATAATTTCTGTAATGTTATTATATTTACCATTTCCTATCAAATCCAATATTTTTTTAATAGTTTGATTATTTTTCTCTTTTGCCCATATTAAGTTACATGATAGATTTTCATAATCAGAATACGAAATGAAAAAGTCGTTATCAAAAAAGTTTTGAATTCCATCTAGGAAATAAAAATCCCCATTTATAAATAACCCTCCGTTCTCGTACAGATAGCTAAATATATTTTTTTCGTTTCCTAAAATTTCGTTTTTATCTTCTATTAAATTCTTTTTATCTAAACATACTAATTTACAATTTGAAAAAGCTTTCTCATATCCTTTTAAAAACTTACTACTACTGCCAAAATAACTTATTTTAATGTTGTCCATAAATTACTCTTCCTTTTCTAAAAATTATTTTCCTTGTTCTTCCATATATTTATCTAATACTTTATCAGTTTCATCATACATTACTATAGACCCTTCTCTTATCCAAACCGCCTTATCGCAAAAACTTTTTACTTGACTAACGCTATGTGAAACAAAAACCATAGTTTTTCCTTCTGCTTTTAGTTCTTTCATTTTATTTAAGCATTTTGTCTGAAAATGTGCATCACCAACAGCAAGTATTTCATCAATAAGTAATATATCTGCCTGTACATTTACTGCTATTGAAAAAGCAAGTCTCATATACATACCTGAAGAATATGTTCTAACGGGTGTATCAATAAACTCTCCTAGTTCAGAAAAATCTATAATTTTATCTATTATAGGATCCACATCCTTTTTTCCAAGTCCATACATTGATGCATTAAAATATATATTTTCTCTACCCGTAAAATCCGTATTAAAACCTGCACCAAGTTCGATCATACTTGAAACTTTTCCATTTATTTCTATTTTTCCTTTTTCAGGATATATTATCTTGTTCATAAGCTTTAAAAGCGTAGATTTTCCAGAACCATTAACACCAATTAAAGCTACAGAATCACCTTTTTTTATATCTAGGTTTATATCATTTAATACTACATGTTTTCTCTTTTTATTTCTTTTTAAATTAGCAAGTCTTTCTTTCAAAAAGTAGGCTTTATCTTCATAAATTATAAATTCCTTAGTGACGCCTTTAACAGATATTGCTATATTATTATTTTTCTTTTTCGCCATATTTTTATACCTCCTCTGCAAAACGTCTTTGTAGTTTATTATATACTAGATAGCCTATAATCAAAAATACAAGTGCAACAATTGCAACATATCCTAATGTTTTAAAATCAGGGAAAGTTTTATTATACAATATATCCTGATATGACTGCATAAGTGCCGCCATTGGATTTAATTTATATATATTTTGAAATCTTTCAGGAACCATTGATATATTATAAAGTATTGGTGAAGCATACATCCATATCATCATTACAGGATTCATTATATATTGTACATCTCTTATATAAACATTGGCTGCTGATAAGATTAAAATAAGTCCTAAACTAAACAACGCCTGTATAAGTACAATAAGTGGTAAAAACAATGCATAAAGTGATATCCCAACACCAGATACAAGTAGTGCTATAAAAATTACAACTGCACTAAAGAAATATTGTATTGTATTACTTATAACAACTGCAAGTGGAAGTACCTCTCGCGGAAAATATACCTTCTTTAATATACTAGCTCCATTTGTTACACTTACAGTCCCTACAGCTATAGTATTTGCAAAGGCATTCCATGGCATCAAACAAATAAACAAGTAAATTGAATAATGCTCTATATCAGACCTAAATACAAATTGAAATACTACACTATAAACTGCAAGCATGAGTAAAGGGTTTAATAAAGTCCATAAAAATCCTAAAAAAGATCCCTTATATCTTCCCTTTATATCTTGCTTTACTAATGTTTTTAGCATATGCCTATAATTATATATTTCTTTAATTTTTTCAGTAAGTTTCATTTTGTCTATTTTCCCTCCATTATTTTAATAAATCCATAAATTCTTTTTCTATTTTTTCCATATCCTCTTTAGTAACACCTTCAAATCTAGCAGTTATATTAGGGCCAGTATTAGATGCTCTGACTAGAGCCCACCCATTATCAAACTCAGCTCTCATACCATCAATGTCATTTACCTTATAGCCTTTAGAATAAGCGTACTCTTTTATTTTTTCAATAATACCAAACTTTGTATCATCTGAAGATTTAATTTTTATTTCTGGAGTTGAATAATATACATTAACTCCTTCAAGTAAACCACTTACGGTTTTATCACTTCTTGATAATATTTCAATCAATCTAAGACCTGCATAAAGTCCATCATCAATGTTTGGCCATTTATCTCTAAAGAATACATGACCTGAAAGCTCAGATCCAAATGCGAAATCTCCCTCGCGCATTTTAGCCTTCATATATGAGTTTCCTGTTCTATAACATACAGGTATTCCCCCAAGTTTTTCTATCTCGTCACTTAAAGCTTTCGTGCACTTCACATCAAATAAAGCATGTTTATTTGAAACCTTGCTCATTATATCACGCCATATGATTATAGCATAAAAATCTATGAACACCATTTTTCCATTTTCATCTATAATCCCTACTCTATCCCCATCACCGTCAATACCAATTCCAAGATCAGCATGATTTTTTATAACCTCTGCTTTTAAATCTTTATTATTTTCCTCTACACTTGGATCTGGATGGTGATTTGGAAAATTAGGATCAGCATCGCAGTAAAGTGGTATCATTTCTATTTTGTCTTTAAACATTTCAAAAATTTCTTTTACTAAGATGCAAGCGGTTCCATTTGCGCAATCAACAACGGCTTTAATTTTTTTATCTCCAAGGCTAATTGAATTTTTAATTAATTCTAAATAATCTTTTTTTACGTCTGCATGTAATACTTCGCCTTTTCCTGCATCGAAATTACATTCTGATACAAAATTCCTAAAATCAACAATCATACTTCCGCATGCATTTCCAAAATTATCAAAAGACATTTTAAATCCATTATATTCTTTTGGATTATGACTTGCAGTAATCATTATTCCTGGTAAAATTTCATTTTTTCTGTCAGATAATTTTATTTGTGCAAAATAAAACATTGGGGTAGTTGTAAGTCCTATATCAATTACATCCATTCCTGATTCTATTATACCAGATATTAGTGCATCAGAAAGTGTAGGAGAAGAAGATCTTACATCATGCCCTATGACACATTTTGTATATCCTTTTTTCTTTACGTATGTAGCATATCCTCTACCTATTGTATATGCAACGTTTTCATATAAATCTTCTCCATATATTCCTCTAATATCATATCCTCTAAAAATATTAGGATTTATATTTTTTACTATTTCATATTTATTCATATAAACACCTCGGACACATTATATCATATATATTCTAAATTTCAAACAAAAATAGCACTTTTTATACAAAATAAAAAGTGCTTTATATATCCTAATAAGTTATTCCTTTGTTTGAAACATTTTGATTTCTTTCATTTGCCTTTTCTTCATTATATATTTTAAAATATTCCTGTAAGATTGGTTTTACTACATTCGCTGTATAAGTCCCCTCTCCACCATGTTCTATTACTGCAACAACAGCTATTTTAGGTGAATCATATGGAGCAAATCCAACAAATATACCATTATTTGAACCTGAAGAAACCTGAGATGTACCAGTTTTTCCAGCGACATCTATTCCAGTATCTTTAAATATACTATATGATGTTCCACCTGTCTCTGAAGTAACAGATCTCATTCCTTCTTTTATTTCGTCTATATATTCTTTTTTTATATCTAACTTTTTAGATTCAAAATTAGTACCAGTAACAGAATTTGAATAATTAGATATTTCACTTTGAGCATAATCTTCTGATGTAACAGAAGAAGTTATTTTTTTAATTATAGTAACCTTATTTAAAGTTCCTCCATTTGCAATTGTAGCAATATAGTTTGCAAGTTGAATAGGAGTATATGAATTGTATGACTGTCCTATTGCGGCAGACAAAGTATCTCCTAAATACCAATTTTTAGAACTTTCACCTGCAATAATTCCACTAGATTCAGAGTCTAGCTCAATACCAGTCTTTATACCAAGTCCAAACATTTTAGAATAGTTAACTATCTCAGATATTCCAACTCTTCTTCCCACCTCATAAAAGAAGCAATTGCAAGAAACTTTTATCGCTTGAGCAACATTTATACTTCCATGTGTTCTACCATAAGTATTATACACCCAACATGTAGGATGATGTCCATATGCATATACTCCCTCATCTTTTATGAGTTCATCAGTTGTAATTTTTCCTGTCATAAGACCTGTTATTCCAACTAACATTTTATATGTTGAACCTGGAGAATATGTTCCAGATATAGCCCTATTAAACATTGGATTTAATTTATTTCCAGTGATTTCCTTCCACTTTTTTGAAGATATACCATTAACAAAATCATTTATGTCATATGTTGGATATGAGGCAAGTGCCAATACTTCTCCTGTATTTACATCTATTGCAGCCACAGCCCCAGCATTAGCTTCATACTTTTCATTAGAAAAAGTAACAAGTCTTCCCTCTCTAATTCCATCAATAGTATCTTTAAGAGCATTTTCTGCAACTTGCTGTAGTCTGTAATCAATAGTAAGACTTACTGTATCTCCTGCTATTGCCTCTGACGTAACAGTTTCTTCCGAAACATTTCCAACGCTATCAGTAGCAGTAATTTTTTTACCATTTGTCCCTTTTAAATATTTTTCAAATATTTTTTCAACTCCAAGTTTACCAATATTGCTACTTAACGTATACCCCTGATCCTTTAATTTTTCATATTCTGTTTTATCTATTCTACTAGAATATCCGATTATATGACTTGCAAGAGTAAAGTTTGGATAATATCTCATAGGAGTTGCAAGTGTTTTGATTCCATACAAATTAGAATTTTCCTCTTCTATCATAGCAAGGGATTTGTCAGAAATATTCTTTGCTATTGTAACGCTATTAAATAGAGAATATCCATATAAATTACCCTCATATTTTATTGCCATTATCTTAAATAGCATAGTTTTATCATCTTTATAATTTTCAAGTCCAAACTTTTCTATATAATAATTTATTACTTCTTCCTTACTATATTTTTCGTTCAATTCAACGCTCTTTTTCCACTTTGCAAATTCTTCATCATTTTCAAAGTACATATCTGTATAGTCTTCATTTAATGGAAAAGATGTTAATATATTATCACCATTTTTTTCTAGAATTTTTATTACATTATATATTGACTCATTGAATTTTTCTGTTTCTATATTTACTCTATAAAGTAGTACATTATATGATAGTTTGCTAGTTGCAAGTATGACTCCATTTCTATCTGTTATTTCTCCTCTTGGTGCTTCTATAACTTCATTTCTAAGCATTCTTTTTTGTGATTTTTCTCTATATTCCTTACCATTTATTATCTGAAGTGAAAAAAGTCTTACTACATACATTATAGAGATAAGTACAGTTATTACAATTAAAACTAATTCTCTATTACTAAAAAATTCAAGTAATTTTACTAACTTATTTTTTATATTTCTCACCCCATTTTAATTATAATGCATCTCTTTCTTTTGCCTTAATTTCAAAATATTCAGCTACTTTTTGTACTATGCCGTTTAAAATGTACACTATAGCCATATTAAAAATTGAAGCAATAAAAACTTGTTTTATAAGAAAAAAGACATTTATTATTTTATATAAAAGAATAGAATATATAACAAATTGTCCTGCCTCGAACACAGCCGTTCCAATAAAGGTAATCAATATTAAAGATGTTTTACTCTCTTTTCTATAGTTTTTTTCTATTAGTCCAATTACTATCGCAACCATAACATAGCAAGTTGTATACATACCATAACTTGAGCCGTAAATCATATCTGCCATAATACCAACAAAGAATGAATAGAATACTCCCTTATATATTCCAGAGAAGCAAGTAAATACTATAACTGAAATTAATATAACGTTAGGTTTTTCACCAAATAAAGTTCTTCCATCTATGATATAAACTTGAGAAAAGAAAATAATACAAAATAATAAAATTAATGATATTCCAAATAAAATTTTGTTCTTCATTTTCGTTCACCCTAATCAATAATAATAGCTACTTCTTCAATTGCAGATATATTTACAGTAGGTTCAACAATTGCATATCTATCCATATCATTTTTTGATCCTTTAACTTCAACTATCTTACCAACAGGTATAGTACTAGGATAAGTATTGCCAAGACCAGATGTATATAACATATCTCCTAAAGATATTGTCGTATCTATTTGAATATATTCTAATTTTAATCTATTTGAAGCTTTTAATGTGGCATCGCCTTTAAGTATTGCAGGTTCATTTATAGTTCCTATATTAACACTGACAGATGTAGTAGGATCAAGTATTGTAGTAACAACACTAGTATTATCATGTACCTTTGAAATATAACCTACAAGTCCATTTGTAGACACAACCGCTTGATTTAATTTAATTCCGTCATTGCTACCTATATTTATAGTAAAAACTTTTGACCAATTATCATGTTCTCTTAATATTATTTTTCCAAATTTCAAATTAAAATGTTGATATTCACTTTTTATATCTAACATCTTTTTTAGTGAGATATTTTCATTCAAAATTTTTTGTTGCTCTAAAATTTGGTACTCAAGATCGTATATTCTAACTTTTAGCTCTTCATTCTCACTACTTAATTTTTTACTGTTTGAAAAATTAGATTTTATGTTATTGCCAAGCGTTATAAACGAATTAGATATCCATCTAAAAGGTTTTATGACAGCATTTGATATATTACTTATAATTTTATTTTCACTGCCTGCAAATAAAAAAGAGGAACATATTATAGCTATTAGTAAAGCTAATATACAAAATATAATTCTCTTTTTCTTGCTTTTATCTTTTTTATTTTCAAAATTATATTTATATTTCATAAATTCCCCTTTTTATATTTTTTATTTTCTCTTTGTTTTTACTGATTTTTTTAGCACTTCAATGCTTTCTAAAGTCGCACCTATTCCTTTAATAACACAATTTGTAGGGTCTTCAGCAATAAATACCGGTATGCCTGTCTCTGCAGAAATAAATCTATCTAGGTTTTTTATTTGAGCACAGCCACCAGATATATATATACCTTTTTCCATAACATCAGCTGCAAGTTCTGGTGGAGTTTCTTCCAAAGTTTGTTTTATAGAATTTACTATCTTTATTAATGAATCTTGCATAGCATCTTTTACATCAGCAGTAGTAAGAACTATTACTTCAGGCAAACCAGTAGCAAGGCTTCTTCCCTTTACATTCATTTTTTCTTCTGCCATAGAAAGAGTTGCAGCTCCAATTTGTTTTTTTACCTCTTCTGCTTCTCCCTCACCGATTATAACATTAAACTTTTTCTTTACATATTCAATTATATCCAGATCAAGTCTATTCCCAGCTATTTTAATAGAATTTTCTACTACTATTCCTCCAAGTGACAATACGGCCATCTCACTTGTTCCGCCACCTATATCTACTATCATTACACCTTCTGGTCTATCAACTTTAAGTCCGGCTCCAATAGCTGCTACCATAACTTCTTCTATTAAATAAACATCCTTTGTTCCAGCCTTATATCCTACACCCTCAACAGCTCTCTCTTCAACATCAGTTATTCCGCAAGGTATTGCAATTATAACTCTAGGTTTTGAAAAAATGCTTTTTTGTATAGTTTTTTCTATAAATGTTTGCATAAGCATTCTAGTAGCACTAAAATCAGCAATTACTCCATCTTTTAATGGCCTAACAGCAATTATGTTATCAGGAGTTCTACCAAGCATTTCTTTTGCAGCATTTCCAACAGCAAGTATTTCCCCAGTTATTTTGTTAATAGCAACAACTGCTGGCTCAGATAAAACAATTCCCTTTCCTTTTACAAATACTTTTACATTAGAAGTTCCTAAGTCTATTCCTATATCTTTAGACATAAATCCCATTTTTTAACACCCTATCCTTTTTGTATTATTTTTAAGTAATCTTTTGTAAAAATGTTTATATATATTCTAATTGCTTCATGCTAATAAACTTATTATTTGCAATTATTATATGATCTAACAAATTTATATTAAAAACTTTAGAATATTCATTTATTTTTTTTGTAAACAATATATCTTGCTTACTTGCTTTTAATGTTCCTCCTGGATGATTATGACATAATATTATGGAACTTGCCATTTGCTTTAATGGTTCTGAAAATATCTGTCTTATATCAATATCAATTTTATCAACTTGTCCTTTAGCAGAGTCAACAATTGAAATAACTTTATTTTGTTTATTTAGTATTATTATTTTTAAAATTTCTTGTCTTGCTCCAATATAAGAGTCATGTACAAAATTAAAAGCATCACTAGGAGACGTTATCTTACATTTATTATTATACACATATTTTTTATTCATTCTTCTGGCAAATTCAATTGTAGCTTTAATTTGTATAGCTTTAATTTTTCCTATTCCATCAAAGTTCATTAATTCTTGTATAGACAACATTGAAAGATATTCAAGATCTGAGACTTCAGTAATATTTTTATTTCCTGCAAGCAACTTTTGAGCTATTTGCAGACAATTACTTTTTTTAGTGCCATTTTTAATAATTATTGCAAGCAATTCAGAATTGGTTAAATTTTCAGCCCCTAATAGTTCCATTTTCTCATAAGGCCTATCATTTAACGGTATATCTTTAATTATATTTTTAGCTTCCTTAATATTTCATGTCCAAGTAAAGCAAATATTATTGCAAAAAGCACTCCAGCGATATTTACTCTACACCATACTCCCAAAGTTAAATCTACAAATTGTAATTTTAAAACTATAGGGTTTGAAATGCCAAATTCTCCTCCTATAGCAAGCCAAGAAAGTGGTGGTATTCCTTTAAACATTGGGCCTACAAAAAGTCCAACAATCATTCCTAATATCGTAAAAACGATAGTTAAAAATCTTCTCATATAATTCACCTCAAAATATATAAGGATTATATAACTTTTTTAAAGAAATTTCAAGATTTAGAGAAAAATTTAAATCTTATATGAATATTTTATTGACACAAATGATATAATTCTTCTAAGCTAATAAAATATACCAAAAATAAATTTATGGAGGGACTATAAATGAAAGAAATATTAAAAGATAAATTACTCTTCGTCTTTGATCTTGACGGTACACTAGTGGATTCTATAGGAGTTTGGGACGAAATAGATATTGAAGCATTAAAACAGTGTGGAATAACACCACGAGTAACGCTTCCAAAAGAAAGAGCAAATTTTTTACATTCCTGTACCGATGAAAATATATATGAAAAATATGAAGAATATCTGTACGGCTCATATGACATTTCTATTCCTTTTGATGAATACAAAAAGTTAAAAGTGCCGATAAGAAAGAAATTTATATCTAACAATGTTACTCTTATAAATGGCGCAGATAAAATTCTTCCTTTCTTAAAATCAAACGGATATATGCTTGCTCTTGCAACAAGTTCAGACAGAGATTCATATGAAACCTATCTTCATGACAATCCAAATATTTTTTCACATTTAAATTTTGACGAATATTTTGAAAAAAATGTATTTACACAAGAAGACGTAGTATTAAAAAAACCAGATCCAGAGGTTCATTTTAAAATATCTTCAACTCTTGGAATTCCGAGAGAAAAGATAGTCATAGTAGAAGACTCCAAAACTGGTGTTACAGCTGCAAAAAATGCAAACATAGACTGTATATGCATAAGTGAGGCACATTCAATTTCTGATAAAAAATTTTTAACTGAAAATTCTATGCTTTACTTAAATTCGTTTAATGAACTTATTTCTATTATGTCATAATGTTAGAAAGAAAAAAACACGGAAAATTATATTTCCGTGTCTTTTTTGGTAGCGGCTACAAGAGTCGAACTTGTGACCTTTCGGGTATGAACCGAACGCTCTAGCCAACTAAGCTAAGCCGCCAAAAAAAATAATAAATCTATTTCTAGATTTAATGGTTGCGGGGGTAAGACTCGAACTTACGACCTTCGGGTTATGAGCCCGACGAGCTGCCAACTGCTCTACCCCGCGATTCACCTTGCTCATTTAGTATAATATAATTTTTCATTATTGTCAAGTATTTTTGAAAAATCTTAAGAAAAGTTAATAAAGTTTATACAAAACAAGCTAAAGTTAATATATATTATATGTATTACTAGTCAAAATATTTACTTAATTTTTCTAAATTTTTAAAAGAGTGCTGTCTTTCTACCTCATATGCTGCTATTGCCACACTATTTGACAAATTTAATGAACGTAATCCTTCTCGCATCGGAATTCTTACGGAGTGCTCAAAATTTTCATAAATATAATCTTCTGGTAATCCTCTAGTTTCCGGTCCAAATATTAGATATACTTCGTCTTCATAACTTACATCAGAATATACCTTCTTAGACTTTGTGCTAAAAAGATATATATTACTTGATTTCACCTTACTCTTAAAATCATTCAAGTTCTCATAAGTTATAATATCAAGCTTGTCCCAGTAATCCAGTCCTGCTCTTTTTACTGCTTTTTCAGATATGTCAAATCCAAGTGGATATACAAGATGAAGAGTAGCTCCTATAGCAGCACACGTTCTTGCTATATTACCAGTATTTTGTGGTATTTCAGGTTCAACTAAAACTATATTAATATTTGATTTATTCATTTTTACCCTCAACTAAAGGTTTTATTTGTTCCTCCAAAACCTCATCATAATCAATCCAATTATCAACATCTATTATTTTATAGTTTTCCTTATCTTCCCTTATTACTACTTTATTTACACCTGAATTTATAACAACCCTCTTACACATAAAACAACAATCTGCATTTTTGACAAATGCACCTGTACTAGTTTCACGCCCCACTAAATATAAAGTTGCTCCAATTATATCCCTTCTTGCAGCTGATATTATAGCATTTTGTTCAGCATGTACTGATCTACAAAGTTCATATTTTTCACCACTTTTTATATCAAGTTTTTGTCTTGCACAAAATCCAAGCTCTATGCAATTTTTTCTTCCCCTTGGTGCACCATTATATCCAGTTGCAATTATCTCATCATTCTTAACAATTACAGCACCATATTTCTTTCTTATACAAGTACTACGTTCTAAAACGCTTTCTGCTATATCTAAATAATAGTTTTCTTTACTTATTCTCTCTTCCATCTTCTTCCCTCCACTATTTTCCTCATTATATCATCATGTGTATTTTTTTGTCAATCTAAAACGAAAAAGAAACAGAAGTTTATCCTTCTGTTTCTTTATATTTAGGAAGCATTTTACCAAGTAGTGCATCATTTATTGCAGTCCACGTATATCTTCCTACAACTCCATCTGTTGTAAGGTTAAACATCCCTTGAAACTGTATTACTGCTTTTTCTGTATTATCCCCAAATATTCCGTCAATTTTTAATTTTGGAATATCAGTATATTTATTTGCCAATTCATTAAGGCTATTTTGTAATTTTATTACATTTTCTCCTTGACTACCTTTAGCGATAATCATTTTATTATAATTTTTTTCATTTGTAAGTCCACTTTTAGTATTCATATTTATTGCACCTGAATTATTGTAATTTATGTTATTTCTAGAAAATATATTCCTCATACTAATACGATTTGAACCTCTATTTTTTCTTAACATATAATTCCCCCTCTTTATACATAATATTAAATATTTTACAAAAAATGATTAATTATATAATATTTAAAATATATTATTTTATGATATAATAATATAGAGGTGACTTATATGAACACATATATTTTTGCCAATCCTTTCTCAGGCAATAAAAAAGGTCTTTCAAAGGCAAAAAGCGTACAATTAATTCTCAAAAAATATAACATTGATTCTGAAATTATTGAATCTGAGTATCCAGGTTTTTTTACCAAAAAAGCAAGAGAATTATCTAGTATATCAAAGTGTA
>HF996771.1:33844-34880 GCA_000433335.1 Clostridium sp. CAG:1219
TGGCGGCGATGGAACAATTAATGAAGTGGTTAACGGTATTGTAAATACTACATCTGAAATTGTAATAATTCCTTGTGGAACTGGAAATGACTTTTTAAAAAGTATATCAAAATATTCAAGTATGAGAAAAATAGTAGAAGAAAGTATAAATAAAGAAAGTTCAAAAGTAGATGCAATAAATATTGTAAATAAAAATATGTACTCTATAAATATTTTAAGTGTTGGATTTGATGCAATGGTTGCTAAAAATGTAAATAAATTTAGAAGAGTTCCTTTTATAACTGGAAGTATGAAATATAAAATGTCAATTTTTTATACATTAATGTCAGACTTTTTTTATAAATTTAAAATAAGGACAGATACCTTCTTAAAAAAAGGTACTTTTACTCTAATAGCCGTAGCCAACGGTAAATTTTATGGTGGTGGTATAATACCTTGCCCTATGGCAAATGTTCATGATGGCAAACTAGACTGCTGTATAATCAGTAAAACTACTATACTAAAAAAATTAAAATTTCTGCCTAAATTTAGCAAAGGAAAACACACAAACTTAAATGAAGTTTCTTTTTGTAGTGCTAAAGAAATAAAAATAGTATCTACAAGGTCATTTCCAGTAAACATAGACGGTGAAATAATAAATACAAACAGACTACATTTAAAGGTTATTCCTAATGCTTTAAATGTAGTAATAATAGATAAATAATTGTAATAAAAAGAACATGGAAAACTCCAGATTTTTCAATCTGGAGTTCGTTTTATATTAACCTTAAATTAATTAAAAATTATTTAGCTCATTATATACTTCTTGTACTATATCATATCTTAATTTAAGAATTTTTTTATAAAATTTTTTTCTTACGTCAGACATATCCGTAATTTCATCAATAAATATATTTATTTTATCTATATCTATTTTTTTAAATATTCTACATATTGAATTGTTACATTCTTTATTCTTTTTGCTCTTTATATATGTCATATAATTAATTTTTTTTCCATTTTCCTTTATGCAAGAATAACAATTTATTGCTAAATT
>HF996771.1:35021-37860 GCA_000433335.1 Clostridium sp. CAG:1219
CCCCAATTCCCATTATGTCTATCTGTATTACCTATAATTCCATCTACAATGAACATATCCCAAAAATTCTCACGCGTATCAATTGTATTTATCATTTTACTTTCTTCTACAACTTCTAGAATATCTTCTAATTCAGTATCTATCTTTTTGTCCGGATTTGCACTTAACGCTAGGCTTTCAAATTCATATAAAATATGATTCTCGTCAGTAAAATCTTCGCAAGCACAAACTGTTTTTTCTTTTCCGCCATAAATATATCTCCCTAAAATAGTATTTTGTGTTTTAAATCCAATTAATCTAAATATGTTACTTCCTACATATTCAGAAAAAGCATTATTCATGTATGATATATTTTTATTCTTTTCTCTTATTGGATCTGGAAATTTTACTAAGTATTTTTTATTATTATAAATCAGTGTTTTCTTTTTCTCTGAACCTTTATAATTATTTAATTCTTCTACACAATCTGTAAAGTCTATCATTATTTTCGCCTCCTTTTAACAAATATATTTATACTACAAAAAATATTATTATGATAGAGGTTTCATTGTAGGGAAAAACAATACATCTCGTATTGATGCACTATTTGTAAGTAACATAATAAGTCTATCAAGTCCTATACCCATTCCACCAGTTGGTGGCATACCAATTTCTAGTGCTGTTACAAAATCTTCGTCCATTCCGCCTGCTTCTTCGTCACCTTTTTCTCTTGCTTCAACTTGTTTTAAAAATCTTTCATATTGGTCTATTGGGTCATTAAGTTCAGAATATGCATTTCCATACTCTCTACCTCCAATAAACAGTTCAAATCTTTCAACAAGTCTAGGATCATCACTTCTTCTTTTTGTAAGTGGTGAAACTTCTACTGGATAATCCATTATAAATGTAGGTTGAATCAAAGTTTCTTCAACAAAGGTTTCAAAGAATTCATTAATTATGTGTCCTCTAGTATTTTTTATTTCTTCAAATTCAACGCCTTTTTCCTTAGCAATTTTTTGTGCTTCTTCATCAGTATTTATTAAATTAAAATCTACACCTGTAACTTCTTTTATTGCATCAATCATTGTAATTCTTCTCCAAGAAGGCGTTAAGTCAATTTCATATTCACCATAAGTGATCTTTGTTTTGCCAAGTACATTTTTGGCAACTGTAGAAATAAGCTCTTCTGATATGTTCATCATATCATTATAGTCTTCATATGCAGAGTACCATTCCATATTGGTAAATTCAGGATTATGTTTTATATCCATACCTTCATTTCTAAAGTTTTTACCTATTTCAAATACTTTATCAAATCCTCCAACAATAAGTCTTTTTAAATTAAGTTCAGGAGCAATTCTAAGATACATTTGCAAATCTAAAGTATTATGATGAGTTATAAATGGTCTTGCAGCATCTCCTGTTGCAACTGTAGTAAGCATTGGAGTTTCTACTTCCATATACCCTTTATTTGTCATGAAATTTCTTATTTCTCTTAATATTTTACTTCTTAGTATAAATGTGTCTTTTACTTCAGGATTCATTATTAAATCTACATATCTTTGTCTATATCTAAGATCCATATCTTTTAGTCCATGAAATTTTTCCGGAAGAGGTCTTAGTGATTTTGAAAGTAATACAACTTCTTTTGCATGTATCGATACTTCTTCAGTTTTAGTTTTAAATACAAAACCTTTTATTCCAATAATATCACCTATGTCATAGCTTTTAAATGCTTTATAGCTCTCTTCTCCTAGATCATTCGTAGATACATAACTTTGAAGTCTTCCTGTTGCATCTTGAATATGACAAAAAGAAGCTTTCCCCATAATTCTTTTTGACATCATTCTTCCAGCAACAACAACTTCTTTTTGATCAAATTTATCAAAGTTTTCTATTATTTCTAAACTAGAATTTGTAACATCAAATTTTGTTATTTTATATGGGTCCTTTCCTTGAGATTGCAATTCCTTTAATTTTTCCATTCTAACTGCAACTAATTTGTTTATATCAACTTCTTGTTCAATTGCTTGTCCATTTTGTTCATGCATATTCAAAATTCTCCTTTCTACATTTTTTTGATATCTAATATTTTATATTTAGCAAGTCCGCCTGGCGTTTCTATTTCAAATTCATCACCTTTTTTATGCCCAATTAGAGCCTTTCCTACAGGAGATTCATTAGAAATTTTATTTTCTGCCATATTAACTTCAGTAGCACCTACTATTCCATAAGTCACATCCTCATCAAATTCATAATCATGTACTGTAACTAAAGTTCCAACTCCTACTTTTCTTGTTGATACATCATCATCTTCAACTACTTTTGCATGTCTTAATGTATTTTCTATTTCTTGTATTCTAAGTTCAAGTAACGCTTGTTCATTTTTAGCATCATCATACTCAGAGTTTTCAGATAGGTCTCCAAACTCTCTTGCAACTTTTATTCTTTCTGCTACTTCCATCTTCTTTGGACCTTTTAAATATTTTAATTCCTCATCTAATTTTTCGTACCCTTCTTTTGTTAAGGCTATATTTCTTTCTTCCATCTTTATTTCCTCCTTTAGAAATTTACAATTTTATTATTTATCAAAGCTCCCAGTTTATTTTTACTGAAACATTTCATATCACATTTAACAGATAACATCTCTTTTTCAATATAGTAAGACTTTTCATTAAAGCATTTTAAATTTTTATTATATATATCCGTATCTTCATCATACCAATTTACATATAGACATGTGCTAGGAATACAATACTTCAATTTCAAATCATATCTACTAGAAAAATTTATATATATATTATAATTTAGATTATACCCAATATCTACAAAATCAATTGTAGATCCTAAATCTATGTTG
>HF996772.1:0-885 GCA_000433335.1 Clostridium sp. CAG:1219
TATAGTAATGAAAAAGAATTTGAAATAAAAAAACAAACTACAAGTTGTAAAAAGGAAGTGAAGAAGATGATAGGAATAAGTATAGCAGCAAAAAAAGAATGGGAAGCAACTTTAAATTATTTTGGATTGATCCATGAAGAATGTGAAAAATATCCTTTTGGAGAATATTTTAAAAAAATCATTGATAACAAAGAAGTTGTTTTTTATTTAGGTGGAGTAAGAAAAATGAATGCATCAGCATCTACTCAATATATGATAGATCACTTTAATCTTGCAAAAATAATTGTAGCAGGAACTTGCGCTGGAATTAATGATAGTTATAGCCAATTAGATATTTTCATACCTAATAAGGCTGTTCAATATGATTGTACAGTTAAAGAAACAGAACATTTAATAAAAGATTCATTTACTGTTTTAAATAATTTTGAAAATGAGTCAATTTTAACAGGTACTATAGGAACTGCTGATAAACCAGTTGTTATGTGGAAAGATTATTTGGAACTAAAAGAGAATAATATCACAATAGCAGATACAGAATCAGCAGCTATTATGTATATATGTAGAGCGAATGGTGTTGAATGTATTGTTATAAAAGGAATATCAGATTTTCCTAAAAATGAAGCAGAAACTAGTAACGAAGAATCTCATGAAGAACAATTGAATACATTTTTAGAAAATATATATAAAATAATGACAAAGATTTATGATCATTATTTAGTATATGCTTTAAGAACTAGTATAAATTATCAGGAATATGAATCAAAATTGACTACAATAAAAAAATAATGATTTGTATGGGTATAACTAGGAAGTTAATAATAATTAAAAGGAAGTGATTTAAATGGATATGTATCAAAAGAGAAAAATGAGACAAGAAAAGAAAAA
>HF996772.1:914-17492 GCA_000433335.1 Clostridium sp. CAG:1219
GAAGAAAAGTTAACTAAAGTCGTTTTTAACTGGGAAAGTACGAATTATCTAAACACTAGCCGAAACTATTAATAAATCAACATTCTTTCAAAATTTTATCTTTCGTAATTTGATAAATTGGAGGTGAATATATGTCAAATAAAATAATAGAAGTTCAAAATATTAAAGTAAATATTACAAACATAGATGATAATGATTATATTTGTATTTCTGATTTTTGTAAATACAAAGAGGGAAAATCGAAAGCTGATGACATTATAAGAAACTGGTTAAGAAATAGAATTACTTTGGAATTTTTAGGAACATGGGAGTCTATTTATAATCCAAATTTTAATTCCGTCGAATTCGACGGGTTTAGAAAAAGTGCAGGACTTCATACATTTACATTAAGTGTTACTGAATGGTGTGAAAAAACAAATGCAATTGGTATATATTCAAAACGAGGAAAGTATGGAGGAACTTATGCACATAAAGATATAGCTTTCGAATTCGCTTCTGCAATTAGTCCGGTATTTAAACTGTATTTAATAAAAGAATTTGAAAGGTTAAAAGAAATTGAAAATCAAAACAGGGAGTGGGATGTAAAAAGAATATTAACGAAAAACAATTATTTAATACATACGGATGCAATTAAAAATTACATATTGCCAGATAATGATTTTTATAAAAATAGAGAATGGTTAAAATATGCTGAAGAAGCAGATATTTTAAATGTAGTCATATTTAACACAACGGCTAAGAAATGGAGAGAACTTAATCCTGATTTGGCTAAAAATTCAAATGTAAGAGATTATGCTACAATAAATGAATTAACAGTATTATCAAATTTAGAATCACATAATGCTGAATTAATTAAAGAAGGAAAAAGCAAAGAAGAAAGATTTGAAATTCTAAGTAAGATTGCAAAATATCAATTAGATATACTTAATAATGCCGAAAAAATAAAATTATTGGGAGATAAAATTGGAGATGATAATAATGGATAATTATATAATAATACATGGTAGTTTTGGATCAAAAGACGGAAATTGGTTTCCATGGCTAAAAAATGAATTAGAAAAAGATAATAAAGATGTTGTTATACCACAGATGCCAGTTGGAGTAGGTAATCAAAATTTTGAAAATTGGTCTAAAGTATTAAATGAATTAAAAATAAATGAAAACACTATAATAATTGCACATAGTATAGCACCAATATTTGTATGTAAGTATTTGATAATAAATAAAATTAAAGTAAAAAAACTTATATTTGTTTGTGGATTTAATAATTATTTAGGGATAGACAAAGAATTTGATGCTGTTAATAAACCAATGTTTATAGATAATTTTGAAGATATAAAAGAATATTGTAATAATATTATTTGCTATTATTCAGATAATGATCCATATGTAAAATTTGAAGTAGAAAAATCATTTGCAGATTCTATTTCAAATGAACAATACGTAATTAAAAATGGTGGACATATAAATGCTGAAAGTGGATATACAAAATTTGAAGAAATACTAAAAGTATTATAAAGATAGGAAAGTGAGTAATATTGAAGATAAAAAAGAAAAGTTGCCAAGTACAAGTATCAACTGCGAAGAATGGGCAAATGCAAAACTTCATAAAAATGTTGAAAAATAAACGCTTTTTATAAGAAACAACTTTCGTAATTCAAGAAATGAGGAGAAAAATGAGCGATTATACTGTTGAAGTAAATATAAAAGATTTAGAGGATGAAATCAAAAAAAATATAGACATAATCATACATAATTTACTTAAAAGATTTATTGAAGAAAATAAAATAGAAACTTTATATAAAATAATTTTTACAGATAATTGGGATGAAGAAATTACGGATTTTCAAAAAAATAATAATTTACCAGTTGAATATACAGACTCTCAATATGGTTCGGCATCTGCTAAAACATTGCATATTAAAATAGGAGAAAATATTAAAAATGTAATTTTTTTTAGAAAAGAGACATTGTTATCTATAGTAAAACAAGAAGGATATGGTATTTTACTTTTGTTTCACGAATTATCTCATGTATATTACTTTGAAACAATAGGAAATAGATTAGATGAATTAAAAAAATCTTATAAAAAGATAAATAATTTATTTGAAAATACTAAAGACTTTGGATTAAATATGTGGGAAGAGTATTTTGTTTCTAGATATTTATGTAATTATTTATTTGGAAATACTGATTGCTTTGTTGAAACACTAGTAGAACAATATAAAAAAATAGAAGATGATATAAAAAAAGAAATTGAGAAATATCGCTATAATGCTAACATTAATGAATTATTTGCTTTGGCAAAAGAACAAACCACTCTTTTATCAACATATTCTGCATATTCTTGTGGGATGGTTAAAGCACTTAACGATGAAAAGAATGAATTATATAAAAAAACATGTGACTATATATCTAATGAAACAAAATTATGGGAGATTTGGAACAAAATGTATATAATTTACGATGAAATATATGATGATTTTCCACGATTAGAAAATGTTGATACTAAATTAAATGAATTAGTAAAACTTTATATTAGTATTTATAATATATTTGGTATTTATCCAGAACAATTAAAAGATGGACGATTATATGTATCAGTACCATTTTAATTTAAATGTATTGGAGGTGGTTTTAATATTAAAATTGAGAGTAGCTGCATATATTAGAATTTCAAAGAAAGAAAAAGAAGTAAATAGCATATCAAATCAAAAAGATTTAATAGATTATTACATTAAAGATAAAGAAGATATGAAGATATATAATTATTATGTAGATAATGGCTATAGTGGGACAAGCTTTGATAGACCTGAGTTAAAAAGAATGTTAAAAGATATATCAAATAAAAAGGTTGACATAGTAATTGTTAAGGATTTATCAAGATTAGGTAGAAATTATATTGAAGTAGGAGAATTACTTGATTCTATTTTACCATTATATGATGTAAAACTTATTTCAATTAATGATAATATAGATGGATTAAATGATGAAGAAGATAGTTATTTATTAAAAGGCTTACTTAATATTTATAACGAGAGCTATCCAAGAGATATATCTAATAAAGTTAAAACAGCATTAACTACTAAAAAGATAAATGGCGAATTTGTAACTTATTATGCACCTTATGGATATAAAAAATCAAGATATGAAAAGAATAAAATAATTATTGATACAGAAGCGGCTAAAACTGTAAAGATGATATTTGATAATACAGAAAAAGGTTTAAGCAAAAAAGAAATAGTAGATATTTTAAATAATAAAAAAATCAAAACTCCAATGGAACATATTAAAAACACTAATGAAGGCAAAAAGTGGAATCTCAGTATGATTACTGGAATTCTAAATAATAAAGTATATACTGGAGATTTAATTCAACAAAAGCGAAAACGAATTAGTTTCAAAAATCATAAATTTGTAAAAATAAAAGAAGACGAGTTAATAATCACAAAAAATAATCATATAGAGATAATAAGCAAAGAGCAATTTGAAAGAGTGCAAGATATAATTAAACATTCAGTAAAAGTAAATTCAAATAATGAATATGATATCTTTTCAGGATATTTGAAATGCACAGAATGTGATAGTAACTTGACTATTAGAAAGAGTAAAGAATATACATATTATGCATGTTCATCACATGTAAGAAAAAGAGGATGCAACAATAAACATACAGTAAGAAAAGATATTTTAGAAGAAAAGGTTATTACAGAAATAAATAATAGACAAGTTAAAAAAATAGATAAATTGAACAGAAAGTATATTTTTGATTTAATAAATATGATATATTTAAATCAAGATGGATCAATAAAAATAGAGTTTAAAAGGAAATAAGGTGAGTAAAATGAATAATGAAAAAAGTTGTGCAAGTACAAGTATCAACTGGTTTCCACGGGCATATGGTAAAAACTAAAAATGATTTAAAGTCTAAGATAAAATTAATTGATATTATAGTAGAAGTATTAGATGCAAGAATTCCACTTTCAAGTTCAAATAAAGATATTGAAAACTTATTTGAAACAAAACCTAAAATAATTGTATTAAATAAGGTAGATCTAGCAGATGATGAAACTACAAAAAGATGGGAAAAAGAGTTTATAAATAGAGGAAATAAAGTTGTTATAATGTCAGCAAATGTATCATCAAATGTAAATCGATTAATAGAAAAAATTAATGAACTTGGTCAGGAGATTTATAGTGAAAAGATAGAAGGAAAATCTATAAAAATAAATCCAATATATAGGGTAGCAATAGTAGGTATACCTAATGTCGGAAAATCCACTTTAATAAATAAAATGGCAAAACGTGAGACAGCAAAGGTTGGAAATAAACCTGGAGTTACTACAGCAAATAAATGGATAAGAATAGCAAATAATATAGATTTACTAGATACTCCGGGGTTGTTATGGCCAAACTTAAATGAAAATGATTCAGGAGCAAAGCTAGCTTTAACTGGCAACATAAAGCAAGAAATATTAGATAGTGAAGAACTTGCCTGTCTTGGAATAGCTATGATGATATCAAATGAAAAATATAGAAAAATTTTGGCAGAAAAGTATAAGATAGAATCTATAAATTCTGAAGATGAGCCATACACTATTTTAGAAGAAATAGGTAAAAAAAGAGGCTGTATAATGTCAGGTGGAAGGGTTGACACTGAACGCGCATCAAAACTATTTTTAGATGAATTTAAAAATGGCAAAATTGGTAAAATCAGTTTGGAGGAGTGTTAAATGGAACAAGAAAATAGCGAACTTAAGGAAACTTCTAGAAAAAATATAGAAGTAACAAGTACAAATGTTATTACATCAATAAATGGAATTGATGTAAATAAATTAAATGAAGAGGAAAAATTAAGAGAAGAAAATTCAAAAAAGAAAAAAGATAAAGCCGAAGAAGAAATGTTAAATTACAATATTCTGTTTATGCTTTTAGGTTTAGGCGTAGGCATGGTTTTTGGAAAATTTATAGTAAGTAATATTGCAATTGCAATGTGCTCTGGAACTCTAGTTGGTTTAGTCGTTGGTATTGTTTACACAGAATATCTTAGAAAAAAGGAAAATAAAAATGAAAGATGATTTTTATCTTACATGGATAGGCTTGATGAAAAATATTAACATTGATATTTTAATTAAGCTTATCTCAAATCTTTCGTATGACTTAAAAGTTCTTTATGAAATATCTAAGGAAGAGGAAAAATTTAGAAAATATATTATTAAAAATAAGATATCAATATTTAAACAAACATACGACGAAATTATAGATGGCAATTTAAAAGAAAAATCAAAGAAGTTTTATCTTTTTATCAAAAAGCAAAATATAGAAGTTATAAGTACCTTCTCAAGTCAAAGTTATTTTGATTATTCGAGTTATAAAAATTTTATTCCAGTACTTTTTATTTTTGGAAACAAAAAGATATTTCATCTAAAAAAATACTTTATTTATTCAGAGAAAAATTCAAGTGAAATATTAGAAATAGAGGAAAAGCTAAAAGCACAGGCAAATAGAAAAGGTTACGCATTAGTTGAAACAAAGGATGGAAAAAATGTAGATATAGTTGTAACAACGCTAGATCAAACATTTAATATTACTAATGCAAACAATAAAAAAAAGTTATATATATTTTCAAATATCGAAGCATGGCAAATTATTTCTTACATTTTTGATACTTTAGTTATTATAAACTCAAAATATAAATTAAGAATTGTAAACGTAGTTGAAAATTCATTAAATTTAAATAAAGAAATAAAAGTTATTCCAAATAGTATATTAGACAAAAATTCATATTTTTCTAATTATCTTATATATCAAGGTGCAGATATTTTATATAGAATAGATGAAATGTGAAAAAACTGTTAAATACTGCTGTTTTCCTTGCATTATACTTAAATTCGTTATATAATACGAGTGTAAATTTTTGCAAGGGGATGATATTATGTATAAAGATAGTTCAATTGAAATGTTTTTAGATGATTTAGAAAATAGTAATGTACAAATGGGAGGAGGAAGCCTTATAGGATATAATCTTGCATCTGTATGTTCTTTAATTTGTTATATTGCAAATCTTACTATAGGTAAAAAAAGGTACATTGATGTGGAAGATGAAGCAAAGGAAATATTAGGTAGGGCCAAAGAGTTAAAGGAATACTCTCTTTCGCTTATAGATGAAGATAAAAAAATACTAGAAGAAATATTAGCTACTTATAAGCTAAGAAATGAAAATAAAGGAGAATATGAAAATGTATGTCTTAGAGCAGTAGATTTTAGTTTTGAAACACTAGAAAAGTCTATTGAAGTTTTAAAACTTACAAAAGATATTAGTAAAATAGGGAATCTTATGTTGGCAAGTGATTTTGAAATATCTGCATATATGTCATATTCATGTGTAGAAGCATCGGTTACTAATATTAAAATTAATTTGTTAAATATAGAAGATGAAAATTATTCAGAGAAGATGAAAAATAAATACTTAAATAAGTTAGAGGAAGCATATGAATTAAAAGAGGAAATTTTAAAAATAACTAATGAGAAAATAAAATAGATTTTTAAAAAGGAAGTGGTATGGATGGTGCTATTAGAAGGAAAAAGTGTAGTTCAAAAAAAAGAAGAAGAATTGATGAGACTTTCTGATGAACTAATTGAAAAATTTTCTAGGGTTCCTAAACTTTCTATTTTAGCTATGAATGATGACCTTGCAAGTAACTCCTATGTAAATAAAATAAAGAAAGTATGTTCAAAGTTTAAAATAGAAGTTGAATATAACAATTTTAATGATGAGTCAAAGTTTTTAGAGTATGCTATGAAGGTAAATGAGGATGATAGTGTGACGAGTATTATGTTTCAGGAACCATTACCAAAAAAGTTAAAAGCTGTTATAGAAAAAATAGATTATAGAAAAGATGTTGAAGGAATAAATTCAAAAAATCTTGGAAATTTATTTTTAAATAATGATGAAAAAATAGTTCCATGTACTGCAAAAGCAATTACTGATATACTTGACTATTATGGTATAGTGATCGAAGGTAAAAAAATAGTTATATTAGGTAGAAGTAATATAGTCGGTAAACCTCTTGCGCTTGAGCTTATTGCGAGAAATGGCACTGTGACTCTTTGCCATTCAAAAACTAGTAATGTTGGACAAGAAACTAAAAATGCTGATATAGTAGTTGTAGCAATAGGAAAACCAAACTATCTTAAAGCGGAAAATATAAAAGTTGGTGCTTTTGTAATTGATGTTGGAATCAATTTTGTAGATGGTAAGATTGTTGGTGATGTGGATTTTGAGAGTTCCAAAGGAAAAGTTGCTGCTATTACCCCAGTTCCAGGCGGAGTAGGAGTTGTTACTAATTACTGCTTAGTAGAAAATATATTAAAAACATTTAAATTACAGAATAAAAGAAAATAAAAGAGAAGTAAGCATGTGCTTACTTCATAATTTTGTTAAGGAGGAAAGATGAAAAAAATATTAAAATTTTTGAAACCATATACAATTTTTATTATTATTGGCTTTATTTTTACATTTGTTCAGTCAATTTTAAATTTATATTTACCAAATTTAATGTCTGATATATTGAATAATGGTGTTATAAAACAAGATATTGATTCTATTTGGAGTTACGGACTTGAGATGATTATAATCACTTTGCTTGTAGCTTTGTTTGCAGTGGGAGCTACATTTATTGCGTCTAGGGTATCAACTGCATTTGGTAGAAATTTAAGAAAAAAAGTTTATGAAAAAGTTGAAAGTTATTCAAATTATGAATTTAAGAAAATGTCTCCATCAACTTTAATCACCAGAACTACTAATGATGTTACACAAGTTCAAACTTTTGTATTAATGGGACTTAGAATGATGATAATCGCACCTATAATGTGCATTGGTGGGCTAATCATGGCAATTAGTACCAATGCAAAATTATCTATAATACTTGCAGTAATAATACCTATAATGGTGCTCGTAATTTTGATACTAGCAAAAAAAGTACTACCATTATTTACTAAGTTTCAAGCATTTACAGATAGACTAAACCAAGTTGTTACAGAAAAATTAACAGGTGTTAGAGTAATAAGAGCATTTGGAAAAGAAGAATATGAAAGAAAGAGATATGATAGTGTAAATAAAGATATATATGATGTTACTCTAAAAGCTGCATATACAATTGTACTTTTAATGCCACTTATATTTTTTATTATTAATATTTCATCTATTGCAATAGTGTGGATAGGTGCTCCAATGATAGATAATGGAAGCTTAAATATTGGGGATCTTATGGCATTTATACAATATGCAATGCAAGTATTGTTTTCTGTAATATATGTTGCTATGATGTTTATAAATATACCACGTGCGATAGTTTCTGCAAAAAGAATTAGTGAGGTGTTAGATATTGATCCTTCTATAAAAGATGATGGAACAATAACTAAAAAAGAAGAATTAGATAGCCTAGGAAGTATTGAATTTAAAAATGTATGCTTTAGTTTCCCAGATGGAGACGAAAATGTACTAGATAATATTTCATTTAAAATTAATAAATCAGAAACTTTGGCTATTATTGGTGGAACAGGAAGTGGAAAAACAGCATTAATTTCCCTTATGTTAAGACTTTATGATATTACGGGTGGAGATATTTATGTTGGTGGCAAAAATATAAAAGATATTTCAGTTAATTTTCTAAGAGATTTAATTGGATATGTTCCACAAAAAGCGATGTTATTTTCAGGGACTATAAGAGAAAATTTATGTTATGGAAATAAAAATGCAACAAAACAACAAATAGACGAAGCTCTTAAAGTAGCACAAGCATATGATTTTGTATATTCTCAAAAAGATGGTATAGACTCAGAGGTATCTCAGGGTGGAACCAATTTTTCTGGTGGACAAAAACAACGTTTATGTATTGCAAGAGCTATTGTGAAAAATCCAGATTATTTTATATTTGATGACAGCTTTTCAGCTCTTGATTATAAGACAGATATGACACTAAGGGAAGCATTAGCAAAAAATACTAAAGATGCTACTAAAATAATAGTTGCTCAACGTGTTAGTACTGTTCTTAATGCTGATAAAATAATATACTTAGAAGATGGAAAAATTTTAGGTATAGGAACTCACAAGGAATTGTTTGAATCTTGCAGTGAATATAGAGAAGTTGTTTTATCTCAAATAACAATGGAGGAGGCGACATCAAATGGAAAATAAAAATGGAGGAAAGAAAAAACACGGTGGCCCTATGAGTGGAATGGCACCAGTAGAAAAAGCAAAAGACTTTAAAAAAAGTTTAAAAAGATTAATAAAATATATAGGAAATTATAATAAACTTATAATAATTGTTGCTTTAATTCTTATATCTTCATCTGCACTTTCTGTTGTTTCACCTAAAATTTTAGGAAAAGCTACCACAGAACTTGGTAACAATATAATGCAAAGGGCAATATATGAAAAAATACAAGAAGTATTAAATAACGTACCAGCTGAGATGAAAAATAACCTTGATAAGGATATGACAGTAAAAGATTTAATTGATATGGGATGGATAAGTGAGAGCGAAGCTTCAAACATACCAGACACTGCGAAAGAAGTGTTTATATTTAAAAAGCCTGAATTTAATTATTCGTATATATTAAAAATATTAATCATAACATTAGGTTTGTACTTAGTTAGCGGAATATTTATGTACATTTCAAATAAAATAATGGCATACATTTCCCAGAAAGTAACATATAAGTTAAGACTAGATGTAGACGAAAAATTAGATAGATTACCATTAAAATTTTTCGATTCACATACACATGGTGAAATATTAAGTAGAATAACTAATGATATCGATAATATTAGCACAATGTTACAACAGACTCTAACTCAAATACTAGATTCAATATTTACTTTAATAGGTATACTTGTAATGATGATTTCAATAAATATTGTTATGGCTGGAATTGTTGTTCTAGTAATACCTGTAAGTTTAATATTTATAGGAATAATTGTAAAGTCTTCTCAAAAGTACTTTATAGCTCAACAAGAAATACTAGGGGAGTTAAACTCTCAAATTGAAGAAACTTATTCTGCAGATTTAGTTGTAAAAACATTTAATATGCAAAATTCTGAAATAGAAAAATTCAAAAAAATAAATGACAGGTTATGTAAGGCTTCATGGAAGGCACAATTCTTATCAGGAATTATGATGCCAATAATAAATGTTGTAAATAACTTAGCTTATGTTGGAATTTGTGTCATAGGTGCTAAATTTACTATAGAAGGAAAAATGAGTATAGGTGATATTCAAGCATTTATTCAGTATGTAAAACAATTTACAGAGCCTTTAATTCAAGTTGCAAATATGTTAAGTACAATTCAGTCAACTGTAGCATCAGCTGAAAGAGTTTTTGAAATATTAGATGAAGAAGAAGAGAAAAAAGAGGCAGAATCTCCTAAGAAACTAGATCTAGTAAGAGGAGAAGTTAAATGTGAAAATATTTGCTTTAGTTACAACAAAAAAGAAGAATTGATAAAAGATTGGTCACTTGATGTAAGACCAGGTCAAACAGTAGCAATAGTTGGGCCAACTGGTGCTGGAAAAACAACTATAGTTAATCTCCTTATGAGATTTTATGATATTGATAGTGGTGATATTAAAATAGATGGAGTTTCAATATATGATATGTCACGAAAAGATCTTAGAGGTATGTTTGCTATGGTATTGCAGGATACATGGTTATTTAAAGGAACTATTAAGGAAAATCTAAGATATGCAAGAGAAGATGCACTGGATGAGGAATTATATCAGGCAGCCTACCTTGCACATGCAGATCACTTTATAAGATCATTACCAAAGGGTTATGACTTTGAATTAAATGATGATGCTTCAAATATTTCTAGTGGTCAAAGACAACTTCTAACTATAGCAAGAGCAATACTTGCAGATTGTCCAATTTTAATACTAGATGAAGCTACAAGTAATGTAGACACAAGAACAGAAGAATTAATACAAAAAGCAATGAATAAACTTATGGAAGGAAGAACAAGTTTTGTAATTGCCCATAGACTTTCTACTATTAAAAGTGCTGATATAATACTTGTTATGGAACATGGTAGAATAGTTGAGAGAGGAAATCATGAAGAACTTCTAAAATTAAATGGAAAATATGCTATTTTGTATAATTCACAATTTGCCGAAGAAGAATAGATTATAGTATCTATATTGACTTTAATGCAATGATAACGTATAATTTATTTTAAGGATGTGTTTTAGTATGAAAGAGATAAAAACCAATTTTGACTTTAAGTTTTTAAATAAAGTAATGTATATAGGTGCTATAATTGGTATATTTTACTTTTTGAAAAACTTGGGAATTATGGACAAAATAGTAGATTGCCTAGTTTCATTAATGCCTGTATTTTTGGGACTTGTAATATGTTGGATTTCAATGCCACTTACAAATAAATTAAAAAAATTGGGACTCTCTAAAGGAATGTCTGCGATTATTTCGTTAATTATAATATATGGAGTCCTAATAGCAATATTTGCTATAATAATACCAGTATTTGCAGAACAGCTTACAAGTCTTATAAAAGAATTACCTAATTTGTATGATACAGCAGTAAATAAGATAAATGAATTTGCAAAAAATAATTTAGGAATTGAACAAGAAATAGATATAACATCAAGCCTTAAGAATTTAGATATAGTACAACAGTATTTAGGAAAAATACTAAATTATTCCCTAAATACGTTACAAAGTATTTTGAACATAATAATAAGTATTTTTACGACTATTGTAGTTTCATTCTTTATGGTAAAAGACATGGATAAAATTAAAGCCGGTATAATTACATTTTTCTCTAGAAATAAAAAAGGAAGCAATAGATATAAGATGATAAATGAAATGGATACTACACTTACAGCTTATGTTAAAGGTATGATAATTGATAGCTTTCTAGTTGGTGTACTTACCACAATAGTATGTTTAGTACTGGGAATAGACTATTCTATTTTGTTTGGATGCTTAATATTTGTATTAAATCTAATTCCATATATAGGTGCATTGTTATCAGAACTTATAGTGGCTATATATGCATTTACAATTGGTGGACCAGTATTTGCAATAATAACATTTGTTTGTCTTTTACTTGTACAAATAATAGATGCTAATATATTACAACCAAATATTGTGGCAAAATCAGTTGATTTGCATCCAGTAGTAGTTCTTGCAGGTCTTACAGTTTCTAATCTTTTAATGGGAATGGTAGGAATGATTATAGCAGTTCCTGTTATAGCATTAATAAAAATTTGGCTAAATTATAAGTTTAGTGCTGAAATAAGTGAATTTTCTACTATCTCAGAAGTAGATGGAATAGAAGAGGAAAATAAAAAAACAAAGTCTTCAAGTGTTGATGCAAAAAAATCTAAATAAAATAATAACAGAAACTTATTTTTAAGTTTCTGTTATTATTTTTTGGTGTAAACTAGTTATAAATTTTTCTGAGGATGAGGTATCTGTAATAATATGTATCGCAAGTTCAGAAAAAGTAATTATGTATATTTTTACATTAAGTAAATCAGCAGTTTGATAAATTTTATTTATAATGTTAATATTTGACATTATCATTTTACCAATTATTGATACTTGTGTTAGATTATCTTTTTTTGTTATTAATTTTACTTTATTATCTTCTATTATATCGTTTTGAGTAGTATCATTTGATATCTTTGTTCCAGATTCTATTGAGCCTTCTAAAAATTTAGAATTGCTAACTTGAATTGGTAAGTTATATTTTTTGGCTACTAAAACAGATCTGTTATGCATTACTTTAGCACCAGATGATGCGGCTTCAATCATTTCATCATAAGATATATTTTTTAACATTTTGGCTGTAGCCTCTACATTTGGATCAGTTGTAAAAATTCCATTTATGTCGCTATAAATTTCACAAGAAGTGGCATTTAATTTAGAAGCTATTGCTGTAGCACTAAGATCGCTTCCTCCGCGTCCTAAAGTCGTTATATTTCCAAATTTATCATTTCCTTGAAATCCAGTTACTATTACCACTGAATATTTTTCTAAATTTCTTAATATATTTTCACTAAAGATATTTAAGATTTTGGCTTCTCCAAAATTTGAATCAGTAATTATTCCAGCTTGCCATCCAGTAAGAGGAACAGCTTTTATATTAGATTCGTTTAGCATCATTGAAAGAAGTGCAGCCGTTTGCATTTCACCAGTACATAATAAAAAATCTAATGATTTTAAATCGATTGATGAGGAATATGATTTACTAAGTTTTATTAGTTCATCAGTTTTTTTTCCTTGTGCTGAAACAATAATAACAAGTTTAGTATTGTTATTTTTAAGATAGCTTTTGGCTCTTTTGCATATATTTTTAAGAGAGGTTTTATTTTTTACAGAACTTCCACCATATTTTTGAACTATGATATTCATATAATATTTCACCATCCTATTAAATATTGTATGAGAATATGTAATAGATGTGAAAAATAACTCTACTTAACTTTTAAGAATTTTGTTGAAAAAAATCTATTATATGATATAATTTATGATAGCATTATTTATTAAATGATGCATATTAAGATTAAGGAATGGTATATATGTTTTTTTCAAAACTAAAAGAGAATTTAAAGAAAACAAGACAGAATATAGATGTGAAATTTAGCAATATTTTTGCGAGTAAGAAAGATATAGAAGAAATTTTAGAAGATGTAGAAGAAGCTTTAATACTATCTGATGTTGGTGCGATAACTAGTGCTAAAATATGCGACGAAGTAAGAGAAAAATTGAAACTTCAAGTAGATAAGTCAGAGGAGGCTATAAAAAAACTTATAAAAGAATCTATGGTAGAAATATTAAATGTAGAAACTAATTTAAATAATGAGTGCAACAATAAAAAAGAAGTTATATTAATAGTTGGAGTTAATGGAGTTGGAAAAACTACATCAATAGGAAAAATCACAAAGTTATATAAGAATTCTGGTAAAAAGGTTCTACTTTGTGCTGCTGATACTTTTAGAGCCGGAGCAATAGAACAACTTAATATTTGGGCAAATAGAAATAATGTTGATATAGTACTTGGTAGAGAGTCGCAAGATCCATCTTCAGTAATATATGAGGCAACAAAAAAATTCGAAAACTCAGAATATGATGTTCTTATTTGTGATACTGCTGGTAGATTACATAATAAAGTTAATCTTATGTCTGAACTTGAAAAAATGAATAGAATTATTGATAAGAACTTACCTGAACTTGATAAAAAAGTTTATATGGTGCTAGATGCTACAACTGGTCAAAATGGAGTAGTACAGGCAAAAAGTTTCTATGATAAAACTAATATAGATGGAATAATACTTACTAAGCTTGACTCATCTGCAAAAGGTGGAGTGGTATTTTCTATAGTAAGTGAAATAGGTATTCCTATAAAGTATGTGGGAACTGGGGAACAAATTGATGACATAGAAGAGTTTGATCCTAAAAGTTTCGTAGACGCTATTTTATAAGGATAAGTAGGAGGTTATTTTGGAAAAGTTTAAGGAGTTAGAAAAAATCTTAAAAAAGGAAAATATATTTTATAATGAACCAATGTCAAAACACACTACAATGAAAGTTGGAGGACCAGCTAAGGTGTTAGTGGAGCCTACAGATGTAGACGAAATAAAGAATGTAATAGAGTTTGCAAGGGGAAATGATATACAATATTACCTTTTGGGAAAAGGCAGCAATTTAGTTGTAGATGATTCAGGGGTAAATGGTATAGTTATTAAGATATCAAATAAATTTGCCAATGTAAGAGTAGAAAATGAAAAAATTTATGCTGAGTCTGGTGCAAGTATGCCACTTGTTGCAATAGAAGCACAAAAAAATGGATTAACGGGATTTGAATTTGCTTGTGGTATCCCAGGTACAATAGGTGGCGGAATAAAGATGAATGCTGGTGCCTACGGTGGAGAAATAAGTGACGTTGCAGAGAGTATAGAATATATAGATGAGGAAGGAAAAATATGTAATATATCTGCAAATGAAGCAAATTTTAGCTATAGGGATAGTATATTTAAAAGAAATAGTAATTTAGTAGTATTATCTGCAGTATTTAAACTAAAAGCAGGAAAAAAAGACGAAATAATTGCAAAAATGAACGAAAATAATGCATCAAGAAGAGCAAAACAACCTATAGAGTTGCCTAATTCAGGTAGTGTATTTAAAAGACCGGAAGGACATTTTGTTGGACCTATGATAATAGAGTGTGGGCTTCAAGGTAAGACTGTAGGCGGTGCTCAAGTTTCAAAAAAACATGCGGGATTTATTGTAAACATCGGTGGTGCTACATCTAGTGACATCAAAGAGTTGATAGAAATAATAAAAAAAGAAGTAGATAAGAAATTTAATGTAAAATTAGAAACTGAAATACAGTTTATTGGGGGAAAATAAAAAATGAAAACAATAATAGAATGGTTAAAGCCAGGTGCAAGAGTAAAAAGATACATGATACTTCAAATTGTGTCGGTAGCAGTACTAACGTACTGTTTAGTCACACTACTATCTACATATGACTTAGAACCAAAAATGTTAATAGCATATATAATACTTTTAACATTATCAATTTTTGGCGTGCTATTTTCTTTTATTATAGCACAGAAGAATATACTATATATATCACTTAAAAATATTTCAAGAAAAAATAAAAATATAAAAGTAAGAAAATTGTTATATTCTGATCCTAGATTAAAGAAAGGACCAAGAATAGTTGTAATTGGTGGTGGAAGTGGTCTTGCTAATGTTCTTAAAGGATTAAAAGAATTTACTTCTAATATTACAGCAATAGTTAATATTTCAGAAGATGATTTAAGTTTAAGTACAGCTATGACCCCTAAAGAAACACTTACTCCAGGTGATATAAGAAAATGTGTAGCGGCTCTTTCAACATCAGAATCTGAAGTAGCCAAATTATTAATGTATAAAAGCCCAGAACTTAATTTAAAGAGCCATTCAGTAGGAAATCTTGTAATATCTTCTCTAATAGATATTACTGGAAGTTTTTCAAAAGCTGTTGCTCAACTATCAGATATATTTAAACTTCAGGGAAATATATATCCTGTTACGACGGACAACCTTGAAATTTGTGCTGGATTTGAAAATGGCGAAATAATAGTTGGAAAAGAAAATATTATATCAAAGAGTAAAAAAACTCATGGACAAATTAAGCAAATATTCTTGAAAGATGGAAATGTAAGAGCTTCTGCAGAAGTTATTGATGCAATAAAAACTGCAAATGTAATTGTATTTGGACCAGGAGAATTATATACTTCAATACTTTCAAATTTACTTGTTGATGATGTTGTAAAAGCAATTATAAAAAGTAGAGCCAAAAAGGTTTATATATCAAATATTATGAATCAACCGGGACAAACTTCAGGATTTACGCTTGCAAGATATGTAAATGAACTTGAAAGATATATAGGAAAACACGTACTCGATTATGCTATAGTAAACAATGGAGTAATAACAGAAGAAATGATGAAAGACTTTAATCAAGAAGAATCATATCCTGTTACAATAGATTTACAAAATATT
>HF996772.1:17513-22081 GCA_000433335.1 Clostridium sp. CAG:1219
ATAGAGCTATATCTGTAATAAAAGAAGATTTTGTATTAACTGCACCAGGAAGTATTATACATGATAGTGACAGAATAGCAGAAATAATAATGGCAATAACAAAATCTAAAAAAATAGGAAAGTTAAATATTGTAAAAATAAAAAGAAAACATATAGAAAAACAAAGAAAGTTAGTTATAAAACAACACTTATCAAAGGTTTTATCGAAATTTTCCAAAAATAAAAAACATTCAAAAAGTTATAAAAAAGAAGACGAGATAAAAATAGTAAATAAGAAAAAAGAACAAGAGAATAAAATATTGAATATGGCTCAAAAATTAAAGAAAAAAACTGAAGATTCACTTAACAATAATAAAAAGATAACAAAAAAATAATTATAATAAAGGTGGTAATATAATTGTATAAATATGCAAAGGGCATTAATTCTATAAAAGAGCTAGATAATGTAAATATATATGCATCTGATAATTCTAGTGTATGTATGGCTCTTTCTGGAGCACTTGAGGCTAGAAAAAAATCACATGGATTATATATTGAAAATGGAAAAGTTTTAGTTTCTAATGTATTTGAAAGAATTGAAGTAGGGGATAAAATATATAAACTTTACAATTTGAATACAAAATCTAAAACAATGAATACTCAAGAATATATAGAAAGCATTGACGGCAAAAATCTTATTTGGAAATATATATTAGATAATGGGTTAAAACTTACAAAAATGATATGTTTTGAAAAGGGAACTTCTCTTATGCAAATAAAATATATTATAGAAAATGATACAGATTCAAAGGCTGATTTTATAGTATTGCCACTTGTAACAAATAGAGATTTTAATAACATGAGATTTGAAAATCAATTAAAATTTAATCAGAGAAAAACTGAAAAAGGTGTAATAATAAATTTAAGTGTTACGACAAATACTAATATAATTATGAAATCACCGGAATTAAAATATTCACAAAATAAACAAAATCTATGTAATGTTAAACATATTTCTTCTTTAGATGATGAAGAATTAATTGAAGACTTATTTAAGCCTGGAGATTTTAAAATACAAATCAAAAAGGGAGAGACAAGGGAGGTAAATTTATTTATTTGTTCAATGGAGTTTGAACTATGTGAAGATTTAAATGACCTTTTCGAAAAAAAAGAAAGGCTAGAGAACAAATATACTAAAAATATTGAAAAAGAGTTTATAGAATTAAAAGACTTAGCATTGGGGCTTGAAATATGTAATATGGATTCTAAGATAATACCTTCACTTCCATATAGTAATGAATACTCTAAATTAATAATAGATTCTTCTGGAATAAGACTTGATAGTATACTTTGTGCTGTAAAAAAAGTTAATGACATAACAAGAGCTATTGAAGGACAATATTTGTTGCTAAATAAGGTAAAAGAGGCAAGAGTAGTATTGATTAAAATTAGAAGATTTATTAGAGAAGTAGACGGATTAAAGTTAGACGATTCTTATGTCTTAAAAGAGATTACTTTGCTTAAGTTATGGTTTGTTGAGAGTATAAATAGACTTTTTTCTAAAGGTGCAGACATAAATGTATTTGTACCACAAATAAAAGAAATAATTGTTGATACGTTAAATAATAAAAATAAGGAATTAGTTTTAGAAGATTTAGAGTGTGTATGTTTAATATATAATGCTCTTAAAATATATGAAAATATCGTAAGTCATGGAATAGGTGAAGAAATTGTAGCCTATAATACTTATAAAAAATTAGATGACCTTATTGAAAATGAATTCTGGGACAGTGAAAATAATGTATTAAGAAATAATGTAAATGATAAAAAAAGTGTTGCTACAATATCAATGATTTACTCTATAAGTCTATCTTATCCTTGTATAATTGGAAATATGAGACTTAAAGTTTTAGACACTATATTTAGAGAACTTTATACACCTTATGGATTAAGGGAGATATCACAGAAGTCTGAAAAGTATGATGGAAACATATATCCAAAGTACATGGCACATTTCTTGAAAGCCAATTTCAGACAAAATGGTGTAACAAGAGCTACACAAAAACTAGCATATAATCTAGTAAAAGAACTGTTACAAGACGTATCTAAGAATGAAAATGGTGGAATTAAGAAAGTTTATAATGATAAAAAAAGAAAGTATATTGATTTAGGATACGATATACTTACTAATGCAGAAATGGTAAGAGTATATAATATGTTAATATAAAATAAGATCTCACTTTAAATTAGGTGAGATCTTATTTTTATATTATTTTTCAAATTCCTTACTTTTATTTGCATAACATTTTAATTTTTTATATACAAGGTCGTTAATCGAATTTTCTTCATATGTGCCATCGTCATTTTTTTCTCCAGCTTTAATTCCAGTTAAAATTTCTATTCCTTCATCAATAGTAGAAATAGGGTATATATGGAAAGTACCATTTTTTACAGCTTCAATTACCTCATCATTTAGAGTTAGATTTTTTACATTTTGGTAAGGAATTAGAACACCGTTTTCTTTATTTAGGCCTTTATCTTTACATACTTTAAAGAATCCTTCTATTTTTTCTGTAACTCCACCTATTGGTTGAATTTCTCCTTTTTGATTTACAGATCCCGTAACTGCTAAAGCTTGATTTATAGGTCTATTAGCAAGGGAAGAAAGAATTGCATAAAGTTCTGTTGATGAAGCACTATCACCATCTACACCATTGTATAATTGCTCAAAACATATACTTGCAGTAAGTGATAATGGAAAATCTTGAGCATATTTTTCTCCTATATAAGCAGATAGTATATAAACACCTTTTGAATGCGAAGTACCACTTAATGCAACTTCTCTTTCTATGTTTACAACTCCACTTTTTCCTATAAAAGTATTTGCTGTTATTCTTACAGGTTTACCAAATGAAGAATTACCACTACATAATATTGTAAGTCCGTTTATTTGTCCAACAGATTCACCAGAAGTTGAAATCATAATATCACCCTCTGAAATCATATTATTTAAATTATCACTAAATTTCGAGAATCTCTTATTTTTTGTAGCAACAGCCTTTTGTACATCAGCGCCTGTAACCATTTTGTTTCTATTTGTCTTGGCAACAAAGTTTGATTCAATAGCTATATCAAGAATATCTTGCATGATAGCAGTTAATTTATTTTTGTTTGCAGCACATCTTGAACTATATGAAATTATTTCTTTAATAGCAGACTTATCAAATGGAAGTAGGGAGTGGGATTTGCAAATATAAGAAAGATATCTTATTAATTTTTCTATATTTTCTTTATTTTTATCATATGTGTCATCAAAGTCAGCTTTTATTTTAAATAATTTTTTAAAGTCGACGTCCATATTACAAAGTTGTTGATAATTTGCTTCAGAGCCAATTAAGATAACTTGTATATTTATAGGTATAGGTTCAGGTTTTAAACTTACTACCGTAACGGGTTGGGCTATGTCTCTTGAGCTATCTATTGATAACTCTTGATTTCTAAGTACTCTTTTAAAAGCCTCCCAAGTTGGTGCTGACATAAGTAAATCTCTTAAATTTACAATTAAATATCCGCCATTTGCCTTATGTATAAGTCCAGGTTTTAGCATCATATAGTTAGTCTTTATTCCAGTTGGAGTAGTTTCAAATTCTAGTTTTCCAAAAAGGTCAAAGTAGTTAGGATTTTTTGAAAGTATTACTGGTGCATAAGCAAGTTTATCATTATCTATGACTAAATTTACTCTATAGTTCTCCCAAGGTTGTCTATATTTTTGTTGCATTGCCATAAGTTGAGGATTAACATTAGTACCTGATTGCTTTTTTTGACTTTGTTCATAAAATTTAAATGCGTCTACATTTTTTATTGCATCACTTTGAATAGAGTACAAGAAGTTTTGTACTTTTAAGTATTTTTTATATTTAATTTTTAAATCACTCATACATTGAGTAACTGCAAACGTTACAAGATTAGCTTCCCATTCATTTATAACATTCTCACATTTCTTATCAAGTGAGTCAAGTTCTTTTAAAACCTCTAGAGTTTGTTCTTGAATTTTCGGACTTTGTTCTTCAAAGTATTTTTTAGTTGCTGCGTCAAGTAAATTGAAATTTGCTTCGTCTAAAACCACGCCGTTATGCACAGGGGAGAATGCAATTCCACCTTCAGTATTTCTGCATTTAAATCCTTGGTTAAAAGTTGAAGCATCAAATTCTTTCATTACTTGTTCTTTCATTTTTGCATATCTATCTTTAATGTTTTTCTTTTCCTTTTCAAACATATCACCAGCAAGATCTTTTGAAAGTCTAGAAAGAAGAGTAGATATAAATCTATTCATATCTTGTTTTAATTCAAGCCCCATACCAGGCTCTAAACTTATTGCTATAGGTTCATTTGGATTATCAAAATTATATACATAACAATAATCATTTGGAACTTTTTGTTTGCTAGCTAAAGTATTAACTATTGATAGGGCATAAGAAGTCTTGCCAATTCCAATACTTCCTGATACGTAAAGATTAAATCCTTTTTGTGGTATTTGCATAGCTGTTTTTATTGCATTTAATGCGCGCTCTTGAGCAATTATACCATTA
>HF996772.1:22086-30426 GCA_000433335.1 Clostridium sp. CAG:1219
TGAGCAATTATACCATTAAAAGGTTCATAATCATTAGTAGAGTCAAATTGTATGAATTTTTCATCTGTTTGAGATTTTAATTCAGACCATTTTAGTTCTTTAAATTTATTCATAAGTTCCTCCAAAATATATATCTTTAGTAAATCAATATAACACTTCTTACATTGTATTATATATTAAAAAAATATTCAACAAAATTTATAAAAAAATAGAAAATATTAAGCACTAATATTTTCTATAATTTTAATTCATATATATATGCGTCTTGATCCTTATAATAATTTTTTCTAGTAGATATTTTAGTAAAGTTAAATTTATTATATAAAGATATAGCAGGGGCATTGTTTTGCCTAACTTCAAGTAAAATTCTTTTTATATTATTTTCCTTGCAAAAATATATCACTTTATTCATTAATAAAGTGGCAATTCCCTTTTTACGATATTTTGGAGTTACTACAATGTCGATTATATCCATATCTTCACATATGTAAGACGTACCAATATATGCTATAGGTAAATTTTTAAAATATGTAATATAATATAGACAACGTTCGTTTTTTAAATCGTTTTCCAAATTTTCTTTAGATATCAAGTTTTCACAAGAGTTTTTTAATATAGAAAGAATTTCTGCTTTTTGTTCTATAGTTGCTAGCCTGATATTAATGTTTTCCATTTTCTTTTATCCTTTCAGCTTGAGATTTTCTTTCATAAATAGCATTTAAAGTATAAGAATTATAAGTGTATGATGAAATATCATATATGTTATAATAAATTTCAATTAAATCTTCTGTTGTAGGATAGTAGCAATAATTTGAAAAATCGTTTTCAAAATTAGATATTACAAAGTAATCACTAATATTATTTTCTTTTAAATAATTTTGTATAAATTCTTTTGCATCGTCTAGGTACTCATTATTTGTAGAGAATTGATGTGATAT
Organism: Clostridium sp. CAG:1219; assembly: GCA_000433335.1. Lineage (GTDB taxonomy): Bacteria > Bacillota > Clostridia > TANB77 > CAG-465 > CAG-465. The sequence goes on from HF996772.1 coordinate 23,025, forward strand.
TTTTATTTTACCTTCTATATTTTCCATTTTGTATATATTAAAATAAACTCTATCATTTTTAGCATCTATTAATGATACTATATAGTCGTTTTTACTTTTTTTATATCCCATATATGCTAATGCTTCTAAGGAAGAGATAGAAAAAATATCTTTTTTATAAACTTGGCAAAAAGCTTTTATTGTTGCAAGAGATATTCTTATCCCAGTAAATGAACCTGGTCCGTTTAATAGAGCAAATCTATCTATATCTTTCAAAGAAAGTTTACTCTCCTTAAGCGTTTTATCTATAAGTGGTAAAAACTTTTCTGAATGTGTAATCTCATTTTTAATGCTATTTGTAACTGTAGTTTTATCAAATCTTAAGCTTACGCTTGCTTCTTTTGTTGTTGTATCTACTGAAAGTATATTCATTTTTATTTCCTCCAAATATGTACATTTCTAATATTTTCTAATATTTCGTCCTTTGTTATATCTATAAAAATAGTTCTTCTTGGTAGAATATTTTTTATTATATCAGCCCATTCTATTACGCAGATACCTCTATCAAAATATTCGTCACCAATACTATTTATAAATTCGGATTCATCTTTGATTCTGTATACATCAAAATGAAAAATATTATTTGAATATTCATTTACTATAGTAAATGTAGGACTTGATATTTCGTCTTCAATTCCAAAATATTCAGCAAAACCACTCATAAAAACAGTTTTACCAGATCCCAGTTCGCCATTTAGTGCTATGCAAGTATTTTTTGTACTAAGACTTGCAAATATTTTCCCAAGTTTTTTAGTATCTTCCATTGAAGAAGAAGTTATAAACATCTCTTTTATATTACCATTTATTAAATCTTTTATTTTATTTATTTCTTTTTCCAATGTCGTTTTCACCTAGATAATTATAACATAATACTTTAGATTTGTAAAATATTTAAAAAGCTAAATATAAAAGGTTGAAAAAAATTTTTCTAATGGGTATAATATTATCAAGGTGAATTATATGGAAACAAAAAAGGGAATAACGATGCTAATATTAATTGTTACAATTGTGCTTGCAGCGATAATACTTTCTGTGTCTATAGTAGCAATAAATAATATTACAAAAAATTCTAGCCTGACGGCTTTTAGGGAAGAAATAACTAATATAGAAGGAGCAATAAAAGAATACTATACATTTAATAGTGAGCTTCCAATGCTTTATACAAAAAAGTATAGTATAGACGAAATATCAGCTCTTTCATCTAATGCAGATGAATTTAAAAATGAAGTGCAAATTAATGGTGAAGATGAGAGTACATCATTTTATAAAGTGGATCTTGGAAAATTAGAATTTGATAAAACTATTAGAGGAACCGCAAGAAGTGGAGAAAATGATAATGATGTTTATGTAGTAGCATACCCTTCATTTAATGTATATTATTTAAAAGGAATTAAAGTAAAAAAGGTTTATTATTTTTCAAATTCTTCGAAAATTAGTGATACAAAGATTGATAGTAAAGAGGATGAGGAAGTATCAAAAACTTATACTTCGGGTGATCTTACAGTAAAAAAAGAAACTAACAGATGGACTAATCAACTTGGAATTGAAATTTCTACTTTTATAGATTCTAATAATAGTTTATATATAAATGCTTTAGATAAACTTGGAAATGTTGTTGAAAAAAAGTTAGATACTAAAGCGGGTCAAAGCTATAATAAGAAAATAAATAATTTAACAGATGTAGGATTTTCTGCAGCAGAGTCTCAGGCTTTTTGTGAACTTTCACAGGATAAAAAGACTATAACTATAATAAAAAAATCACTTACAGAAGAGGTTGGAAAAATAGAGCTTGATATGTCAAATTATGAAACCACGTTACCAGCTGTTAGCGATAATACATCTATATCATCATATGACAAATATAATGAAATAACAATTAGTTTAAAAGATGGCACAAGTGGTTTAAAAGAGTTAAGATATGAATATTATAAAAAAGATAATGGCTATGGAGAAACTCTATTTTTAGAAAGTGAAAATGATTATTCGGTTGAAAATATTTTAAAGAGTGGAAAAATTATAAAATTAAATGGAAGTGAACAGATAGTTTCAATTAAACTCCCTAAGAACGTTACTAGCATTAAGTATGTGGTAGTTGATAATGCTCTAAATAGTACTAATTTAATTGAAATAAGTACAAAAACACCCATTTTTATAGGATATCAAACTATAGCAGGAACTGAAAGTTCAATAACTTTCAATGCAAATGTTACGACAACTAATACGGTTACAGCATTTAAAACAGAAGTATCTACTGATGGTGAAAAGTATCAAGAAAAGAACTTAAAAAATCATGGTGCAGTAAAAAATATATCTGATGTAACATATACAGGACTTGAAAATGTTAAAGACTATATATATGTAAGAATAACTGTGACATGTGGAACTGTTAACGAAGTAAGGATAATACAAGTTGACGCATCAAATTTCTTTAGTGCAACGAACTTTGATGGTAGATGGGATTCTGATGAAGAAATAAATATTCCTAAAGTTGATTATACAGGATTGATTCCAGTATACTATAACAGTTCTACAAAAAAATGGATAGAACTTACGATATCAAGTACCAAAGATGAGTGGAATAATTGGTATAACTATGATACAAAAAATTGGGCAAATGCTATAACAAAAGATAGCGATGGTAATATTACAGGGTATTTTGTTTGGATACCAAGATATGAATATAAGATAGATGATGAAAATAAAACCATAGATGTAAAATTTATTAATGTTGGTGCAACTCCTGATGATGGATACATTATACATCCAGCGTTTACAACAGATATTGAAAATGGTGGATGGGATAAAGAACTACAAGGATTTTGGGTTGCAAAATATGCTGCAGGATATCAGTATGGCCAAGAAGGCAAAACTGTTGGAGAAGTTAAATATTCAAATCTAGCATATACTTCAATTAATAGTACATATCCTAATAACTTTTATGGTAAAATTGCAGTTTCAAGTACAAAGATGTCTTATCCAGTATTTACGCCACTTACGTATGCTTATAATAACATAAGTGCTTCAGATGTATTTTTGATTTCAAGAGAAGTAGAAAATGCAAAAGATATGTACAATTTGAAAAATATTAACAGTCATATGATGAAAAATAGCGAATTTGGTGCAGTATCATATCTTGCACACAGTAAATATGGATTAAATGGCAATGCATCTGCAATGAATGAAATTGTACCAAATAATAAGACTTTATCAAATAGTATATATGTAAAAAATGGCACTAGTGGTGATAAGGCATATATATACGCAGTTACAGGATATAGCAGCACAAATACTGCAGAAGGTGTAGCCTCTAGTACGACAAAAAATATGACAGGAGTGTTTGACATGAGTGGCTGTATATATGAAAGAACAGCCGGATACTTAAGGGGTGGAAGAGCATCAACTCCTGTTTGGAATAATGCTATGGCAACCTCTGCTACAAGTGAGAGTACAAAGTATGTAACACTGTATACAGTAGATAATAAAAAAGGCGATGCTATTAATGAAACAAAAGGATGGAACAGCGATTGGTATCAATTTCTTACAAGTGGTAGCCCTGTAACTACAAGATGCGGCAGATGGGCAGATGGAATAGCAAATGCTGGAATATTCTTTATTGGTCTTGCAAGTGGTGGACCTGCTCCGCATAATGGATTTCGTATATGTCTAGCATTTTAAAAGTAAAATATGATTCTACCAATATTTTTGGTAGAATTTATTTTTATAAAAGTATTTTTTTGTATTGCATAAGAGGAGATTATGATATAAAATAAGTACATAAATATATGTAAAAAATGGAGGAGTATATGAATAAAAGAGGTGTTACATTTTTTGCTCTTGTTCTTACTATTTTAATTGCACTTATACTTATAACAACATCAATTGCAGTGATTTCAAATAATATATCAAATTCTAGAATATCTAGTTTTGCAGAAGAAATGTCAAATATAGAAGAAGCGGTTGCACTTTATTATTTCGAGAATAAAGAACTTCCATCGATTCCAGAAACTGGGGTTATTAGTAAGGTAGCTATATTAGAAGAAGTTCCTGACAAAACAAGTTTTGAAGCAGAATTAAATTCAAATGGTGATAGTAATTTTGAGAATTTTTATAGATTAGACTTAAATAAGATAGGAGTTACGAGAACAAATTATAACGAAAATAGTTTTGTAATAGTAGAAAACTCACATCATGTTTATTATTTAGAGGGAATTAAAGCCAAAGGAAATATTTACTTTTCTATTAGTCAAGCTATGACAGGAGCACATGCAGTTAGAAAAGAATATATTGGGCAAGAAGAAAAAGACTCTGAAATAACAATATCAGGGGATGTGAAAGTTACAAAGAAAACTAAAAGATGGACAAATGAACTTGGAATACAAATAGATACTTATATGGAAAGTGGGGAAAGTCTGTTAGTCCAGTTTAATGGAAAGAAGAAAAATATTGAAACAAGTGAAGGAAACTTTAGTAAAACCTTTAATACGTTACAAGAAATAAATAAAGATTTTTCATTAGAGGATGAAAACGCACTTATCAATCTTTCTAATGAAAAAAAATATATTATAGTTGAAAAACAAGATAAGGATAAAAATATACTTGCAAGCGTTAAAGTTGATCTTTCAAACATTGATATTGCAAGGCCAACCCAGGTTACTAAAACACCTAAAGTAGAGACAAAAGATGAAATGACAAATAATATAACTTTTTATGTAGCAGATGTTGGTAGTGGAGTTAAAGAAGTAAGATATGAATATTTTACAACATATGATAGAGACGATTCAAAAGAAGGAAAAGTTGCATATTATTCTGGAAGTAAAATAACAAGGAAATATTTAAAAAATGCTGGTAGACAGGTAATTCCTGATAGTGATGGCAAAATTTCCATTGACCTTCCAAAAGGAGTAAGTTCAATTAAACTTGTGATAGTTGATAATGCAGGAAATATGTCAGATGCAATAGAACTTGAAACAGAAGTTGAAAATGAAATTTATTATTCACTAACTAGTTTAAAGAAAAATGAAATAATAATCTCGTTCTATGGTACAGGTGTTATATCTGGAAATGTAAGTTATTCTCCAAATGGAAAATCTTATGCAAACAATAGCTTGATATTTAAGACAGGCAGCGCAGTTACAATTAGTAATATGAGTGGAATAGATGAAAAAGTATATTTAAAAGTTACTTCAGGGGCTAATACCAGAGTTATAGAACTTAATTTAAGTGAGATATTAAAAGGAACTAATATAAAAGAAAATTCAAAATATTATAATCCATATATTCCAAGTGGTTTTTCTTATATTGAAGGAAACGCAAAAAATGGTCTTGTTATACAAGATGTTAGTAATGGGGCATCTAAGTATAATGAATTTGTTTGGATTCCAGTAGATGGAAAAAACGTTAAATTTGAAAGAAAAATCTTTAATGTAAATGGTACTATTTCAACATTAAATAACAAAGATAAATTTTCGGAAACTTCAGTATATGAGGATGAATTCAAAAAAAGTGTTGAAAAATATGGAGGATTTTATGTAGCACGCTTTGAGGCAGGAGTTGATGCTTCAAATTCAGAGATAATTTTAAGTCAAAGAGGAAAAGATCCAATGACTAATATATCTTTCCAAAAAGCTATAGAAATGTCAAATAATATGTATACAAGCAATGAAAATATAAAAACTACTCTTATGAGTTCAAGCGCGTATGATATGATAGTAAGTTGGCTTAAATATTTTAAGTATAATGTTGATAAGGTAGTAGTGTCTTCTAGTTTAAAAGGAAATGAAGCAATAGGCAATTTTAGCGCAAGTATTGTTAAAACAGGGGCTAGCGAGTCTTACAAGACAAATAATATATACGATTTGGCAGGAAATGTATCAGAAATTACGACAGAGCAATATAATGGAGCGTATGTATTAAGAGGAGCAGCGTATAACTTGCAAGCTTCACAAAGAGTAATGTGCATAAGATACGTTGTATCAAATATTCAAAGTGTAAGTATAGGATTTAGACCTATTATGTATATAAAATAGAGGTTAATGAGGTTAATATGAAAAATAATAAAAAAAGTGGTATATCATTAATAATTTTAATAACTATGATTGTAATAGCTTTAGTATTGTTAACTCTTTCTGTAATAGCAGTTGGATCTACAGTGCAAAATTCTTCTATCTCTGCATTTGGAAACGATTTAAAGGAAGTAGAAGATGCATGTGGGGCACGTTACATAGAAAATGGACTGTCAAGTTTCGATGATATATATAAAAATGATATACTAAAACTTGTAGGAGATAAAAATAAGGAAGAATTTAAAAAAGAATTAGAGCTAAATGGTGATAATCTTGTAAATCGATTTTTAATTGTAGATTTAGAAAAAATAGGAGTTAATAAGAGTACAAGAGGAAACCATAAAAATGGAGAAAATGATGTTTACGTGCTAACACCAGATACTCTTCATGCATATTATTTGAAGGGAATAACAGTTAAGGGTACTACATATTTTTCTATTACAAGTAAGGTAAAAGAATTATTATAAAAAGGAGGAGTGGTATATACTTTTTAGTATATACCACGTATGTGTATATGAAGTGGACAGATGAACAAAAAAGTGCAATAAATAAAAGAAATTCTAATATTCTTGTTACGGCTTCTGCAGGTAGTGGTAAAACTGCAGTCTTAATTGAGCGTGTTATAAATAGAGTACTTATAGATGAAATAGATATAGATAAAATTTTAGTAGTTACTTTTACTAATGCGTCTGCACTTGAACTTAGAGATAAACTTTCAAAAAAACTTAGTGAAAAATATAAGGAAGAAGGTACAAACAAGAGCTTTATAAAAAGACAGATACGTATTTTAAATAGAGCTAATATATCTACCATACATGCATTTTGCTTGAAAATAATAAGAAGTAATTTTGATAGAGTTTCGCTTGATCCAGAATTTAAAATTTTAGATGAGGCAAACACTAATATTTTAAAGAAAAGAGCTATTACGAATATTATTGAAAAAGAATATGCAAAAGAGAAAAACCAAAATTTAACAAATTTATTACAGCTATTTAATTATAAAGAGGATGAACTTTTAGAACAATTAATTTTAATATATGACTATATAAGAAGCTTTACTATGCCATTTGAATTTTTAGAAAAAGAAGCAGAAAAATATAATTGTTCATCAGAAGTTGAAAATTTATATACTCTAGATTTTGGAAAACAAATATATGATGAGGTTATATCAGAGTTAAGACTTATATTTATAAAACTTCAAGAACAAATATCTAGAATTCAGGGTATTGAAGGATTTGAAAAAATAGTTTCCACTTTACAAGAAGATCTAGATAATATATTCTCTATTTTAAATAATTCAA
>HF996773.1:0-7226 GCA_000433335.1 Clostridium sp. CAG:1219
CTATTAATGTAAAAGGCATAATAAAAAAGTCGAAAATTTTTCTTGATATTTTTATTAAGTATAAAAATAGTTTTATAAATAACTTACTAAAAATAAAAAAATAAATAAAAATTCCTAAGAATATAGCAGCGAAAATGTAAAGTCTTATCTCACTATCTAGTAATAATAATATACCTAATATTAGAACAATAAATATAATAAGAAAATATATTATATCTTGCAGCGTTACCACAAAAGTAGAAACCTTTTTGTTTTTTCTATATGCTCTAAAAAAATCAAAAATTATACCTATTATTCCACCAATTAAAACAAATTTTAAAAATTCTACTATATGACTTGAAAAAGGCATATTATCCCCTCTACTCTATTTGAATAGTTTATTCATAAATCCACTTTTTTTACTACTTACTACATCGCTATATGCTATAGCAGAAATTTGACCTTCAACTATAAGTTCATTGTTTTCAAGATTCAACTTATTCATTTTTAAGTCATCCCCCTTTATAGTTATAATTCCAAGATCAGTTTGTGCTAACACTAGTTCATCATCAAAGCTGTGAATATCAACAACACCAGTGACAGAAAGCTTTTCCCTGTTTTCTAAAATAAGATTTTGATTTGTAATTTTATTTATCTTTTTTTCTTCCATTTTAAAAACTCCTTTTATCTTTTGGTATTTTATACCTCTTCTCTATAATTAATATATATTCCCGTGTTAAAAATATATTCAAAAAAATATAAAAAAATACATATAATTTTTTCAAAACTATATGTATTTATATTCCTCTAAATATATTTACTATCATACTTATAATAAGTAATAAAATTATCGGTATTGCAAATTTTTCTAAAAACTTTAGTACTTTATTTTCCAATGTCTTCTTATCTAATACAATATCATATATAATTGACACAAAGCAAAAAATAAAAAATAGAAAAAGTGGAATTCCTAAAATATTATAATAAAATGCACCTATAAAATCAAAATTAATAATTCTAAAAAATGCTCTTGTCATACCACATCCAGGGCAAGGTATTTTAAACAAAATGTGAAACATACAAGGTATGCTAATAAATCCAAAATATATTAGCATACCTATAGTTATACTTAATGTCAATATAAAAATTTTCTTAAGTCTGTTATTCATAAACATTAATCTTTAAGTAACTTTCCACTAGCATCCTTTGAATCTTTTGAAGAAAGTATCATGATTCCTTCAACAAGTCCCCAAATTGAAGATACTCCTGCTAAAGCACCACATGAAAGTATTGATATTAAAAGTTGAGCTACAGCCTTACCTATATATCCTAAATAGAAGTTATGAACTCCCAAAGCTCCGAAAAATATTCCAAAAAGTCCAGCTGCAAGTTTAGATTTTGTTGAATATTCTTGTTTATCTGAACTATATGAAGTTTGATAATTTGTATTATTTCCCTCTTGTGTACTTACCACCGTTATAGGTGTAGTTTCTGTATTTACATCAGGTTCTACAACCTCATTAGTAGTTTTCTCTACCTCTTCTATATTTTCAACTTTTTCAATAACTTCTTCTTTTTTTTCTAAATTTTCTTCTACCATTGCTCCACAAGAGCTGCAAAATTTTCCAGATTTAATTTCATTTCCACAATTAGTACAAAACACACTAATTCCCCCTTTTATTTTAGTATACTACTTTATCTTATAAATTTCAATATTATGCATTCTTTGTCATAGGTGGTATTATTTGTTTCTTTCTTGAAATAACACCAGGTAAAAACACAAGATTATCTTCTAATTTTTTATCAAAAGCTTTTTCAAATATATCGCATCTATCTCCTAAAACTAAAGCCTCAGAATTACTATTTAATATATCTGTTATTAAGAATGCAAAAATCCCTAAACCTCTATTAGAGATTTCTTTATTAATTTCTTCTGAAAGTTTGTCTTTACGTTTTAAAACTTCATCTATATCAACAGTATTAACTTGTGCTACTACTGCCTTAATATCACCAAGCATAAATTCTTTTGCATCTAAATTTATTAAATCTTTTTCACTATAATCAGAAAGTGCAGTACCTGCTTTTAGCATATCAAGTCCATATTTTTCAATATCTACCCCACAAATATCTGCTAAAGTTTTAGCCACTTCAACGTCCTTTGTAGTACAAGTAGGAGATTTGAAAAGTAAAGTATCAGATATAATTGCACTCATTAGAAGTCCTGCTATATTTTTATCGATCTCTACACCATTTTCAAGGTAAAGAGTATATATTATTGTAGCTGTACATCCTACAGGCTCTGCTCTATAGTATAGAGGCTCTGCAGTTTCAAATCCTTTTATTCTATGATGATCTATTACCATTTTTATATTTGCTTTTTCTATTCCACTAACACTTTGAGTAAATTCATTATGATCTACTAAAATAACACTTTGTCCCTCATTTACGCTTTCAATTTTTCTAATGTTATCAACTCCAAAATATTTAAGAACATACTCTGTTTCTTTATTTAGCTCTCCTAGTCTTACAGCTTCAACCTGTTTACCTAATTTACTCTTTAAATTTGCAAGACAAATACTTGAAATTATAGTATCTGTATCTGGACTTCTGTGTCCAAAAATCAATGTTTTTTCCATATAAAAATCTCTCCTTTACATTTTAAATATTTTTTCTTGTCTTTGACATATTCTTTTTATGTTGTTTCTATGCTTAAATAATATGATAAACGTAATTATTGCAACTGGAATGGTATACTCAAAATCCATTACCAATATTAATATAAAATATAGTATTATTCCAAATAAAGTTGCAACAGAAGGTATCCTTGTAAAAATATATACTAGTGCACAAACTATAATGCATACAACTGCACATCTATAATTTAGCAAAAGAGCTAGAGTAGTTGCAACTATTACACCTTTTCCACCTCTAAATCCATAATACACTGGAAAACAGTGTCCAAGTAATGCTCCAAGTATAAATGATGACATTAAATATCCTTCAAGTGATTCTCCAAACATTTTACTTATAAGAACTGATGCTTCAAAACTTACTAAAACTTTAGAAACATCTAGAATAACAACAACTGTTCCAAGTATTTTTCCAAGTACTCTCATAGCATTTGCACTACCTGCATTTCCAGAACCAAGTTTTCTTATATCCTGTCCCGTTTTTTTCTTGCATATTATTATGGCAGGATTTATAGAACAAATTAAATAAGATACTACAAAAGTAATAATTACAGATAATTTTAATATTTCTCTTATCATTACTTTTCTTTTCTCCTTTCTCTTATTATAAAATGAAGTGGTGTACCCTTTAATTCAAATTGTTTTCTCAAATGATTTTCAATATATCTTACATAAGAAAAATGCATAAGTTCTTTGTTATTTACAAATATTACAAATGTTGGCGGAGCAATACTCACTTGAGTCATATAATATACTTTTAGTCTTTTACCTTTATCTGAAGGTGGTTGAGTTATAAGTATTGCCTGAGACAATGTATCATTTAACATAGAAGTTGGTATTCTTAAATGATTAGCCCCGTAAACATTATTTATCATAGCAAACAAATTATTTACCCTCTGTCCTGTCAGGCTAGATATAAATAATATTGGAGCGTAATCAAGGTATGCGAGTTTCTGATATACTATTGCTCTATATTTTTCAAGTGTACCATTTTCTTTTTCAACTAAATCCCATTTATTTATTACAATAATAACAGCCTTTCCGCTCTCATGCGCTATTCCAGCAATCTTTTCGTCTTGCTCTGTTACTCCCTCTGTTGCATCTATTATTAACAAACATACATCAGACTTTTCTATAGAGTTTTTTGCCTTTATTACTGAGTATTCTTCAAGTTCTTCATAGATCTTACTTTTTCTTCTTATACCAGCAGTATCAATAAATAAATACTTTCCTTCCTTATTTTCATAAAAAGTATTTACAGCATCTCTAGTAGTTCCTGCTATATCAGAAACAATTACACGTTCTTCTTTTAATATCTTATTTAAAAGTGAAGATTTTCCAGCATTAGGTTTTCCTATAATTGCTACCTTTTTTACATTCTTTTCCTCTTCAACTTCTGCAACATCACCAAAATTGTCATATATTGCGTCTAGCATTTCTCCAATTCCAAGCTTCTTACCAGCTGAAAGTGGAAGTGGATCTCCAATTCCAAGTTCATAAAACTCATAAATTTCTGGAGGGGGCGTCCCTACTTTATCGCACTTGTTACATACTAAAATCACGGGCTTTTTAGTCTTTCTTAACATACTTGCAATTTCATGGTCTACATCAGTTACTCCAGCTTTTACATCGGTTAGAAAGACAATTACATCTGCCATATCCATAGCAAGACATGCTTGACGCCTCATTTGCTTTAAAATTATATCTTCTGATGATGCTTCAATACCACCAGTATCAATCATTTGAAATGTTGTTCCTCTCCATGAACAATCAGCATAAATTCTATCTCTTGTAACTCCTGGCGTATCTTTTACTATAGAGATTTTTTCACCAGCTAGTGCGTTAAAAAGAGTAGACTTTCCAACATTGGGCCTTCCTACTATTGCAACGATTTTCTTATTCAAGGTTTTCCCTCCTTTTTTTGTAATAATCAACATAATTATTTTAACATTTTTTGCGATAAATGTCAAAATTTTATTGATTTTTTTATTTTCAAAATATATAATTCTAACCAAGAGGTATTTATATAAATGAAAAAAAGATTTTTAATACTACTAATAGTTATACTAATATGTATTTTATTTCCGCTTGTTTATTACATAATTAATATTACAAGAGCGACAGATAGCATTAATATTAATTTATCTTCACTTGATTCAAAAACTTTCAAATATGAATATGAATCCTTAAATGATACGTTAGACGAAAATGGTGAGTATAAATATATACCAATTTCAATAGCAGAAAATAATAAATTTAAATATGTAAGCTACGAAAAACTAACATCTATTATAGAGGGAAAAACCGGAGTAATATATCTTGGATTTCCAGAGTGTCCTTGGTGCAGAAGAGTTCTCCCAATACTCTCAGACAGTTGTGAAAAATATAAATTTGATAGTATATATTACTATAATGCACTAGATATAAGGGACGAGAAGCACTTAAATTCTTCAGGTGAAATTGTTGAGGACAAAGTCGGAGATGAAAAATATTATAAGTTAATTTCTCTACTTAAAGACTACATCGGTGAATACAAAGGTTTAAATGATAGTAGTATTAAAAGAATTTATTTTCCTACAATAATATTTGTAAAAGATGGTGTTATCCTTGGAGTTCAAATATCAACCACTGATTCTTACACCAATGCAAAAGAAGAAATGACATCAAGTCAGAAAAACGAATTAGAGCAAATTTTTGATTCTTACCTTGAAAAAATGTATGAAAAAATTCCAAATGATGAATGTAGTGACACTAAAGGAGGATGTTAAAAAATAAAGCCAGTAGACATACTGACTTTATTTTCATTTTATATTTTTTGTTACACTATAGCCCCTTCTATAAAATCATTTAATACTTTTACACTATCTTTTTTTACCTTTATGAGACTCACAGAGTTTACAGGATCAAGAAGTTTTTTCATATAATTTAATTCATCTTTAGAGTTCATCTGCCCACCAACAGAAATTATTGCCACGCTCTTATTTTGATATTTACTTGAAACCATAACCTCACACAAAGGTCTTGAAACTCTTTTCATATATATTGGTGTAATATAACAAATAAAATCAAAATTAGAATAATCATAAGAAGATTCCACTGAAGGAAAATTAACATGTACAGTATAGCCTTTTGAATTTAATTTTCTAACTACATTGTCTTTAACAATAGTAACACTATCATGTTTTGACGGAACGTATAGTACAAGCGCTTTTTTTTCATTATTACTTTCTCCAATGATTTCCTCATCTGGCTCAAACTCTCTATTTACTAAATATGTATATGATTTTAAAAATGCTAATATTAATATAAGAACTACTGCCACAACAATAATTAAAATAACTGACAAAACACTCACCCTCTACTTTTTTTCTTAATTTTCTTTATGCTCTTTTCATATTTTTCTATTTCTTCATTTATTTTCTTTGTATTTTTTTCATAATCTTTTTTTGTAAGAATACCATCAACAATATTAAGCATTAGTGCCACCAAAAATAGCACTATAGTAACGATTGGAGACGCATTAAAAATTGCTGTATAAATTGCTGATACCACAGCACCAAGAGAAAATATTATAACTACCCATTTTAAATAACTATTTCCAAACATAATTAAACCTCTATTTCAAGTCCTATAGGACAGTGATCACTTCCATACACATCAGTATATATCATTGCATCTTTTATGTTTTTTTCAAGAGCCTTAGATACTATAAAATAATCTATTCTCCAACCTACGTTTTTTTCTCTTGCATTTGCCATGTACGACCACCAAGTATATTTATCTTTTTCATCTTTATAAAAATACCTATATGTATCTATAAGTCCTGCATCAAGAAGATTTGTCATTTTTTCTCTTTCTTCATCTGTAAATCCAGCGCTATGATGATTTGTAGAAGGATTTTTTATATCTATTTCCTTATGTGCTACATTTAAATCTCCACATAATATTACAGGTTTATTTTTCTCTAAACTTTTTAAATACCATTTAAATTTATCTTCCCACTCCATCCTTATATCTAGTCTTTCTAATTGTCTTTTAGAATTTGGAGTATAACAATTCACTAAATAAAATTTATCATATTCTAACGTTATAATTCTTCCTTCACTATCTAGTGGTTCTATTCCGATTTTTGCAAAATCAACACTGATAGGTTTTTCTCTTGACCAAACTGCTGTTCCAGAATATCCCTTTTTTTCTGCACTATTTAAGTAAAAATTATATCCATATGTATCAATATCAACTTGATCTTTAGATACCTTTGCCTCTTGTATACAAAGTATATCGGGCATACTTTTCTTAAAAAATTCGTTAAAGCCTTTTTTTAATACTGCCCTATATCCATTTACATTCCATGAGATTAATTTCATTTTTTTACCTCCTAAACAAAATTCGCCATATATTTTAAAAATAACATCATATAATAATTACAGGAGGTAATAAAATGAAAAAAAGAATAATTACCACACTCATATCATCTGTTATTTTAGTAACATGTTTTATATTAACAAGAATATAAAACTTATTTTATAAATTCAAATCTATATTTTTGCCCTGTAG
>HF996773.1:7319-13946 GCA_000433335.1 Clostridium sp. CAG:1219
CATCTTATCATCATATAAGGTCCTATATATTACAAGTTCTTCTTCTGTTTCTGTGTGCATAGCTGTTCCTAACACTTCGTAAATCTTATTTTCTCCTTTAAAATGTCTATATAACCCTTTTTTTACATTATAAACGCTTTCCATACTTTTCCTCTCTTTAAAACAAAATATTTATTAAACATATTTTATATATTTTTATAAAAAAAAGCAAGTTAATATCAAAATTATATAAAATAAAAATAAAATGGGGCTTTATTTCTAAAACCCCATTTATTTTTATTTTATGTCATATACATGATACTCTTTAGTACCATCTTCTTTTTTTACTTCCTTAACCTTTTTTTCCAAATTATTTGGAACTATACATTTAATACCTAAAAGTCCTAAAACTATAACAGGCCAAATAGCACTTCCTCCTGCAGTTTCAATGAAACTGATGATACCAGAAAACATAATATGGTCCTCCTTTAAATAAAAAATGTACATTAATTATACCATAGATAGCCACATTCGTCAATTATGTAAACTTTTAATTTCTTTTATTATCTCATCTATGGCAAAATTTGTGATTTTTTCTAACTCCTCTTTTTTAAACATTATATAATCATTTCTACTTATTTTTTTTGCTTCATCTTCAGTCAGTATATTGTTTAAATAATGTACAACTTTTTCTATATCGTCTTTTTTTACCTGCATTTCTTCTATAATTTTGGCACTCTTTTCTAATTTGCAGGTCACACAAAAATTTGGAAGTTTCATTCCAAGCAACATTTTATGAGACAAAAGAGCAAAGTCTCGTTGTTTACATATTCTTGCTTCATCACCATTGGCAGATATTTTAGAGCCGTCATTTAATATAATTGCAACCGTATTATTCCCACTTTTTATATAATGCTTTCCGAATGCATTATAATTAAATATATGATCCGTTAAAAGATGGCAAAAATACCCGAATATTAATGGTGAATCGAAATTATTGATATACTTTTTCTTAAATGCAATGTAGTTTGGTAACATATATTTACTAGCATTGATGTCATATCTACTACCAAAGTGTGATATATCATAAATAATAGTTTTAGAAACGTCTCTTACTACCCAACCACTATACATATCTGGCATAATATTCCCAAACAGGAATTCTGCTTTATTATCTATATCAAGTTTTTCTGCTACTTTTTTTGCAATATATAAATGCGTTCCCCAAGATGGCATATAAATTACTCTCCTCCTATAACTTTTTAAATTTTGCCACAAAAAATCCTTCCATATCTTTTGATGGCAATATTCTAATACATTTTTTTGTTTCTTCAGTAATTCCTTTGATACTGTCTTTTATATCAATATTAATCTCTTCTAATTTTAATCCAAGTTCATTTATTGCAAAAGACACTATATCTTCATTTTCATACTCATTTATAGTACATGTGGAATATACCAAAATTCCTCCATGTTTTAATGCAACACAAGCACTACTAATTAACTTTTTTTGAAGTTTTGAAAGTCTTAATACTTCTTTTTTAGACCAACTTCTATAACTTCTAGGATCTAAAAAAGAAAATCTTCCCTCGCCACTACAAGGTGTGTCAAGTAAAACTTTATCAAATTCTTCTATGTATTTTTTTCCTAAAGCCTCTCCTCTTCCATTCTCAAGCTTTACTATAGTTGCACCTTGTGTTTCTACATTATATTTCAGTCTTTCAAATCTCAACTTATCTAGTTCATTTGCAATTATTTCCCCTTTATTTTCCATAAGACAAGCTATTTGCGTAGTTTTGCTTCCGGGGGCAGATGCTACGTCAAGTATTCTCTCATATGGTTTTGGCGATAATACAAGAGGTGGTATCATACTAGATAAACTTTGTAAATATATATATCCCTTTTTATAGATATCTAACTTTTGTAACTCCTGCTCATTAGCGTTTTTTATTACTAAAGCATCTTTGTACCAAAGTACTCTTTCAAATTTTATATTTATTTCTTTAAAATATTGCATCAAATCATAAATATTGTATTTTAAAGTATTTACCCTTATTGTAGTATTTCTATTGCTTGAAATTCCTCTTAATATATTATCAACTGTCCCATCTGAAAAATAAGAATATATTTCTTCTACAAAATCATTTGGAAGTCTATTTTTTATTTCAGTTATTGAAGCCATCTATATCTCCTTACTCTTATTTATACAATCTAATATAAAGTTAACAACTCTATCTATATTTTCTTTACTTTTATATAAATTTCTTTCTTCATCACTTAGCTCAACTAAATATTTATTAAATTCTGGAATAATACTTATAGAGTCAAGCGGATAACCGGGATTTCTCTTTGAACATGGAGTACTTACAAAATAGAATTTGTCTTTACTCCAAGTTAGTTCATCACAAGATTTATCTGTAATTACAACCATGCCATATACCCACTTTGCTTGAAGTTTTCCACCATGTTCTTTAACCAAGCGGGTATAATATGTTATCATTTCCTCATCACTAAGTTGTCTTCCTCCTACTCTCCTTACATGAGTTCCTGGTTGCAGACTTTCATCAATTCCATCTATAAATAAATTATTATCCATTCCTATAGTTGGAATTCCTGTTGCATCATAATATGCTTTTGCTTTAATATAAGCATTTTCTATTGCATCTTTTCCATTCTCATCAATATTTAAGTTTATACCAATATCTTTTATAGTAATTAACTCTATTCCATTTTTTTCTAATGATTCTTTATATCTTTTAACTTTAGCTGGGTTTCCAGTAGCAAATAAAACTTTCATATTCTCCTCCAAATTCCTTATAATAATATCACAATTCCCTATTTTTCTCAATATTTTTCATTCTAAAATTAAATTTAATAAATACTTTAAAATATATTTTAATACAAAAAGTGAACTCAATAGTCAAATTTTTAAATTGACCTATTTAGAGTTCACTATATCTTAATAATATACTATATATTATTTATTTTTTTCCTTATTTCTTTTGTCTTGAATTTCTTCCATTTCTTTATCAGTAATTAAGCTAACATTATTTTCCTTAGCCCAAGCTACGCATCCTTTTAAAACTGTATTTAAAAATACTCTTGGTACTTTTACGAGCTTTGAACATGCCTCATCTGTAAACTTAACCTCTGGATCAATTCTTGATGCAGCATATTTTACCGTATCAAGACTTATTCCCTTCTCCTTTGGAATTGGTTCAGAAATTGGTCTTTTAAACCTAGTATACCAAAAATTTTTACTATCTCTATAGCCGTAATCTACTGGAACTTGTGGAAACAAATTAGCAGATACGCCATTAATTATAGCATTGTAAAATTTTGGCTTAATCAATATTTTATCTATTTTCAATATAAAATGTGCACCGAATTTACTAGTTATTCCATTAAAATCATGATATGGTGGTAAATATTCTTCTTTAACCATATCATTTTGTGCACCATCAAGTTCTCTTACCCAACTGCATTCAAAAACTTGAAAAGCTTCCTTTACTATTTTAGGAAATTTTTCATTTACGTTTTCTCTTGCCATTTTACCATCAACTAGTGTAAAAATACAATCCTTCATTTTTTCTTCTGTTGTCTCACCTGGATATCCTAATCTTACAGCCTCTTTAAAATATTTTCTTTTATCTTCTATAAAATTTATTGTACATTTTCCAGTCCTTAAAATATTTTTAGCAGTATTTGAACTATTTCTACAGCAAAGAACCATTGCATAATAGTCTTTTCCAGCTATATAATATGGAAAGCAAAGTGAATATGATCCAAGATTCGTCATGCCATTTTCACTTAATGTTCCTATTTCTGTTGTAGGCATAGGAAAAAAACTAGATGTTTGATAAAAGTTATCCACAATTCTTAAATCTTTAAATCCATTCAATTCTTCCAATTCTTTTTTCATAAATATCAACTCCTCTTTATTTATTATTTAATTCCTTTTCTATCCATTTCATAATTACCAAGACAATATAGTCTTTTTGCTTACAATCAAGCTCTACACCTGGCTTTATTTTATGCCACTTATAAAGGCACCCTCTACAGCAAGTAGCTGTTGCATGCTGTGCTATAAATACTGGATGTCCTCTCATAGGAGTTTGTTTTCCGTCATTTAAGATCTCTTTTGGAGCCAACCTCTTTTCTATAAAATCATATGCATGCTGTTTTATCTTTTCAATACCTTTTTCATTTATATATTCTATTTCTTTTTCTTTTAATTTAAACTTACTTCTAAAATTAGATTTAGAAAGCGAATTTAAAATATCATTAATTCTTTTATCTTCCATAGTATTTTACCACACCACATACAGTCTTTTCTTCGCATTTTGATATTATTTTTTCAAGTTTTAATAAAGCTATTTTATTCTTCATTCCTCCACCATACCCAGTAAGATTAGAATTTTTACCAATAACTCTATGGCATGGAACTATAATGCAAATCGGATTTTCACCTACAGTCCCTCCAACAGCTTGAGCTGACATTTTACTTATCCCCCTTTTCTTTGCAATAGTATTTGCTATGTCATTATATGTAAGAGTCTTTCCATAAGGTATAGAATTTAATATGTCTAGAACTTCCCTCCTAAAAGAAGTTAAGTTCTCTATTCTATACTTTGGGGTAAACTCTGGAATTTTGCCATCAAAATATATATCTAACCACTTAATTGTCTCTTTAAAAACCGGTAAATCTTTCTCTTCAAAATTAGCCCATTTAGTTGTGTCATCTTTTGAGTTTTCAAAGAAAAGTCCAGTTAAATATTCTCCATCACTAGTTATTATAATATTTGAAAATTCCCTAGGAGTTTTATAACTACATTTATATCTCATATAAAAATTCACCCTCATATTGCTTTATGTACCTTTAACTAATATAATACTACCATAAACTTTCCAAAATTTAAAGTCAAAATTATGAATGATGTATTTGCTATACAAAGTTACTTTCCACATAATTCATAAAGCTTTCTTACAGTATTCAACGTTCTTATTGTAATCTTATCTTTAATATAATATTTTGCAGTGCCTTTCCACCAAACAGATTTTCTATAGTTATTTAAATCAAATGACCAAAAAATAACATTGTTATAATTTTCTATTCTATCAATATTGTCATCAAATTCTCCTATGCATTCTTTTATTTCTAAAAAATTCAAATCTGGAAAAATAAATATAATATTATTATAGATTTCTTTTTTATTTTCTTTCAAAAAGCTAGGACTATTTTTTAGTATATCTCCTAATTCATGATATGTAATAACATAAACTGGAATATCTAAATTAAAATGTCTTTTTATTAAAGTATTAATATTACTTGCAACGTTTTCTTTTGAATCATCAGAATCTAAAATCACATTTCCGCTATTTAAATATGTAACTACGTTTTTATAATTATTATTTTTTAATAGTTCTTTAAGTTCACACATTGCTATTTTGTTTTTACCACTTATATTTATTCCTCTAAGTGATACTACATATTTCATATATACCTCACATTTTTCATTATAACTAACTGCAATAAAATGCAATATTTTTAGTCTAAAAACTCTATATTATTAACATTAAACATTTTACTTATCAATAGTTTTGTTACCCTGCAATTGCACATTTTTTCATATCTTTCTTTCATCATCTTTTCAGTAATGGCTAAATTTTTGTTTGTACATAATATTTCATATTCAATACCACCATCACATATAAAATTATTTGTTTCATAAAAGCCATTCCTTATGTAGAAATTTTTTCTTCTTTGTTTTTCTCCATAAGTATCCATATCCACTTTCTCAATGCATAAAACTACATTTTCATTTTGGCTTATAATATCTTTTAATATTTTTGAACCGTACCCATTTCCTCTATATTTTTCATCAATAGCTAAATACATTAAATATGCAAAATTAGAGCAATTGATTATATAAATCATCCCAACTAAATTACCTTCATCTGATACTTCATTAAAAATCACATTTTTTTCTTTAGAACAATTTTTTAACAAAAAAAATGGAAATCTCTCGGCTTTAATAAACGAATTTATATATATCTTTTTTAAATCTTTTTTGTGATTACTTTTATTATAACTACTATACTTTAATTCCACATTTCACCTCAAGAGCTTTATATACTTTCTTTTTAAACTTTTTTATAATTTAATAATTCTAATTTTAATTTATCATACGTTTTTGTTTCAAGTTTTGATTTTTCCTTCAATTTTTCAAACTCGTTTGCCATCATCATAAACTCTTCTCTTGCACTCATTGCATGATCTGATATACACATTTTTCCTATAAAATTTGAAAACATAAACCTATATATAAATGCACACAAATTCTTTTTATTAACACAGTTTTCATATTCACCTTTTGGAAGTATTTCATATCCCAGTTTTTTTAGAACATCATATCCTTCTATAATAGCATCCATAATTAAAATAGAATATTCTTTGTCATTTTTTAACAACTTTAAATTTCCATTTGCCTTATAACTTGCAAATACAAGTGGAAGTACTGCGCATGCATGTGTTTTAAGATAATCATTCATTTTATTTTCTATAATTACTTTTATTTTTGTTTTTTTAAATATGGATTTTATAAATTCATTATCTATATCTCTTCCATCTACTCTTCCAATTTGAAT
>HF996773.1:14028-14232 GCA_000433335.1 Clostridium sp. CAG:1219
CAAATACTACATTTTTGCTTTTATTTTTCTCTACAATTGCAACGATATCATCTAGTGCAGAGAATCTTGAAACTATAAATATTACATCATAAATATCATCTTCATCTAATTTATTTATTACATTAAAATGATCTACTGTTCTCTTGCCAAGTTTATGTTTTATAATAAGTCCATTATTTTTTAAATTCTCATAAGTTTTGCCCC
>HF996773.1:14268-15912 GCA_000433335.1 Clostridium sp. CAG:1219
TTCCTTTTTTTATAGAATGTGCTAAATTTGATCCAAGCACACCAGCGCCAATAATTAATATTTTCATTCTAAATCAATCATTTTTAAAATAATTCTCGAACCTAATTAGTATTATTAACAGATAAATTAAGTTTATTTTTTAATAATTTCTTTTATTGTATTATCTACATAAATACTACTAGTCACTATAGCACAAATATATGAAAAAAGAAAGTCTTTAAAAAAGACTTTCAATCTATTTTATAATCATCCATTTGTTTATCAACTTGATTTTATTATTTAACATACTCATTTAGATCTTTTATTTTGAAGTTTAGTTCTCCTATATTGGCTGTTGGCACAAATCCTGGTTTTGCATTTATTACATCTGGTATTCTGTTTACTATTGTTGCACATGTTAACTCTACTGTTGCTGGCCTTGCAACTGTTATTGTTGTATCTGGCTCACCATATACTGTCCATTCGTTTTTGTCGAAGTCTTCTTTTGAATATACTTTTCCTATACACTCTGACTCAATTGTTATTCCTTCGTTTGTTTCAGTCGTAACAATTGCACTCATTCCTGTTGCATCACCAGCTTTTATAGTTACCCCTAACGTTTCAGAATAAATATCTTCTTTATTTGTTGTTGGAACTGTAACTTGTGTTTGTGATTTAATTGTTAACCCCAATTTGTCACATAACCATCCATTTGTATTCCACATGTATGATGGTAAGTACTCTCCGCTTTCTATGATTTTTTGCCTTTCTTCATCACTAATTCTATCTACGATTGCAACTTTTTCGTCAAACTCTTTTAATGTAAGTCCTGCACCATGTGCATTAGCAAGTGCTATGCCATAATCTTCTACATTATAACTTGAACTTCCTTTTATTTTTGTTATTTTTTGTGTTGACCCACATATGCTTGTTATAAGTTGTCCCCAATATATATCCTGATAACCAGTACCTACGATAGTACACCCTGTTTGTTTTGCAAGTTCATCTACTTTTTTTGTCAAATTCGGATTTGAATTCCAAGAATAAAATGCTTCTTCACAAGTTGTAACGGCATTTATTCCTAATTTTGCACATAACATTAATGGTTCTTCTAAGTCCTTTAATAAGCTCATTGTTTCTATTATGCATATATCCGGCTTTGTTTGTTTTAACATTTCCTCTGCATTTTCTAAACTTATTACCTTAACACCTAAATTTTCTCTACCTATTATTTCTCCTACATCTTTTCCTATAACAGCTGGATTTACATCAATTGCTCCTACTATTTCTCCACCCTTTTCCAAAACATACCTCATTGTATATTTTGCCATTTTTCCTGTACCTAGTTGTACTACTTTTACCTTTCTATCCATACATTTTCCTCCTTAATTTTATTATTTCCAATTTAACTAAATCAATTAGTTAAATTGAAATTTACATGAATAAATTAAATTGTACATTACCTTTTACTTTTTTATTGTTTTTCTATTTATATTTTTTTATTAAAATAATATCATATAAATAATTCTTTTAACTATTCAAAATAATTTTTATCTACAAATTTACTGAATTTTTTATCCATACTTGCCCCATGACGTCTAGTTTAAGTCAAAAATGAAAATCCCTATTTTTCAATTTTCTTTCGTTGTAGCACTGAAACACATT
>HF996773.1:15972-29078 GCA_000433335.1 Clostridium sp. CAG:1219
AATTGTATCGTATTTACTTTCTAGTAATTTTAAATCCCTAACCATAGTAGATGGATTACAGCTCACATACCCTATTTTTTTTGCATTAAAATTAAGTAAGTATTCTATACTCTTCTCATCTAAACCTTTCCTTGGAGGATCTACAACAATTACATCAGGTATTATATTTCTAATTTTAAATTCCTCTATTTTATCTTCTACTGCCCCTGCTATATACTCTGCATTTTTAACATTATTCTCTTTTAGATTAATATTTGCCATTTCTACAGCTGATTTTTCTATTTCAATACCATATATTCTCTTTACATCCTTGCTAAGAAATATACCAATTGATCCGACACCGCTATATAGGTCAAACAGTATTTCATCTCCATTTAGTTCTAATTTTTCTTTAAGAGTTTCATACAGCATTTCTGCTTGTATTGTATTAACTTGAAAGAATGATTTGGGTGAAATTAAATATTTATATTCTCCAATATAATCTGTTATATAGTCTTCACCATATATATTTAAGACTTCTTCTCCTAAAATTTCATTTGTTTTAGATTCATTTAGATCTAAGAATACACTTTTTATATTTTTATTTATAGAAATAATTTTTTCTGCAACCTTTACAAATATCTCCTTGCTAAAAATTTCTTTCCTATTTACTACTAAAACAACCATTATTTCACCAGTATGATACCCGTGTCTTATTAATATGTGTCTTATATCTCCCGTGCCTTCCTCTTCTTTATAACCTGAAAAGTTATTTTGAATCAAAATATTAAATATCTCTTTTGCTAACATATCTATTACTCTATTTTGTATGAAGCAACAATTATTTTCTACTATTTCATGAGATCTTTTTGAATAGAAGCCTATCTTAGCCTTTCCTTCTTTGTCTACTCTTACTGGATATTGAACCTTATTTCTATAATAGTATGGAAGACCTTGACCAATTGTATTTTCAAGTAAATTATAATTTACGTTATAATTTTTAAGTAAGTTCTCCACGTTTTTTCTTTTTATTCTTAATTGTTCTAAATATTCAATATGTTGAGCACTACACCCTCCACATCTTTTATATACTTCACAAAATGGTGTAACTCTAAATCTGCTTTCTTTAACTATCTCATTTATTTTTACTATAGAATAGTTTTTATTTTCTTTAATTACCTTACCAATTATTTTCTCTTCGTTCATAGCATACGGAACAAAAACCACTTTACCATCTTGTTTTGCGATTCCCTCAAAATTGTTGCCATAATCTACTATGTCTAATTTTACCTCTTCATTTTTCAAAATAATCTCTCCTCTTTTTTTTGATATTATATCATATGCAAGATGCAAATAAAACCCTTTTTATGTCCAACATAATTACAATTTAAAACAAAATTCATTTTATTTTTACATTTATTTGTAACAAAGAAAAATAAGTAGAATATAGTATATTAAATTAGAAATAAAAATCTAATTTAAAGGAGTGTTATATATATGTGCAAAGACAATTCATGTATCTGGTTAATATTACTTATTTTAATATTTTTCAACTGTAATAGTAATGGAAATTCAGCTTCACCATTGAACTTTGATACTTTCTTTGATGTATCAAGTTCAGGTTTATAAAATATAAACCATGTAAAAAAAGGAGTGAATTTATATGATGGATGAAAGATGTGGATGCGGAAACTGCGGAGGATGCGGATGCAACAATGGTTGTGGCGGATTCGGAGGATTCGGCGGAGGAAACTGCTGCTGCTTATGGATCATACTTATAATCATAGTTCTTTGCTGTTGCTGCTGCTAATAAATTTTAGCACATATATACATAAAAGTGGGTTAATTCTAAAGGATTAGCCCACTTTATTTTTATATTCTATTTTAGCATGTTTTTTAGGAATTTACCTGTATAACTTTCCTCACATTTTGCGACTTCCTCAGGTGTTCCACAAACTATTACATTTCCTCCAGCTTCCCCACCTTCTGGTCCTAAATCGATAATATTATCTGCACATTTTATAACGTCTAAATTATGTTCTATAACAACTAAAGTATTATTTGCATCCGTAAGTCTTTGAAGTATTTTAATAAGCTTGTTTACATCATCAGTATGTAAACCTGTTGTTGGCTCATCAAGTATATATAATGTACTTCCTGTATCTTTTTTTGAAAGTTCAGTTGCAAGTTTAATACGTTGAGCTTCCCCTCCAGAAAGTGTTGTAGATGGTTGTCCAAGTGTAATGTATGATAATCCAACATCTACTAAAGTTTGAAGTCTTTGCTTTATCTGTGGTATATTAGAGAAAAATTCAAGTGCCTCTTCTACCGTCATATCAAGAACATCACTAATACTTTTTCCTTTATACTTTACTTCTAATGTTTCTTTATTATATCTTTTTCCTTTACATACTTCACATGGTACAAACACATCTGGTAAAAAGTTCATTTCTATCTTTACTATACCATCTCCAGAACAAGCCTCACATCTTCCACCTGCAACATTAAAACTAAATCTTCCCTTTTGGTAACCTCTGGCTTTTGCTTCATTTGTCATGGCAAATATATCCCTTATATAGTCAAACATTCCTGTATATGTTGCCGGATTAGATCTTGGAGTTCTTCCTATTGGAGCTTGGTCAATACAAATTACCTTATCTATTTTTTCTATTCCTTTTATATCTTTACAATTTCCCGGTTTAATTCTGCTATTATTTAGTTTTGATGCTACAAACTTGTATAGTATTTCATTTACAAGTGTTGACTTTCCACTTCCAGAAACTCCTGTTACACAGTTAAATACTCCAAGTGGTATATTAACATTTATGTTTTTTAAATTATGTTCCTTAGCACCAATTATTTTTAGGCTACTTGACTTTTTACTTCTTCTTTTTTGAGGAACTTCTATTTTTAATTCTCCACTTAAATATTTACCAGTTATAGATTCTTTTGATTTTAATAGATTTTCTACGTTTCCAGAGTATACAACTTCACCACCATGTATTCCAGCTTTTGGTCCAATATCAACAACATAGTCTGCCGCTCTTATTGTGTCCTCATCATGCTCAACAACAATTAATGTATTTCCAAGATCCCTCATTTTCTTTAGAGATGCTATTAGCTTTTCATTATCTCTTTGATGAAGCCCAATACTTGGCTCATCTAAAACATATAACACGCCTGTAAGCCCTGATCCTATCTGAGTTGCAAGTCTTATTCTCTGAGCCTCCCCACCGGAAAGAGTCGCAGCACTCCTTGCAAGTGTTAAATAATCAAGTCCCACATCAATTAAGAATTGAAGTCTACTGTTTAACTCTTTAACTATTTGGCCTGCTATCATTTTATTTTTTTCACTTAATTTTTCAAAATTATCATTTACATACTTTTTTATATAAGCTATATCTTTTTTACATAACTCATATATATTTAAATTGCCAAATGTCACTGATAGCGATTCCTTTTTTAATCTTGCCCCATTACATTTTTGGCATGGTGTAGAACTCATATACTGTTGATAAAATGCCTTCATGCCATTTGATTTAGTCTCTATGTATCTTCTCTCTAATATATTTACTACACCTTCAAATTCAGCCTCAAAATTTCTTGATAGTGTCTTAGTTATATGACTAAACTTAATTTTTTCTCCATTTGATCCATAAAGTAAGACATTTAAAAAATCTTTTGGTAAATCTTTATACTTAGTATTTATATCCACGTTATAATGTTCACACAATCCTCTAATGTACATAAGACTTATACTATCTGTTGTACTGCCTGACCAACAGTGAATTAAACTTGGATCACATAATCTCTTTTCTTTATCAGGGACTATCCTATCTGGGTCTATACTCATAAGTTCTCCAATTCCCATACATTCTTTACATGCTCCATAAGGGGTATTAAATGAAAACATTCTAGGACTAAGTTCTTCAAGTGATATAGAACAATCTGGACATGCATAATTTGCAGAAAATATTTTTTCCTCATTTTTATCTACTAAATACACTCCTAATAAATTACTTCCATAATGAAGTGCTACCTCAAC
This sequence comes from Clostridium sp. CAG:1219, assembly GCA_000433335.1. GTDB lineage: Bacteria > Bacillota > Clostridia > TANB77 > CAG-465 > CAG-465. The sequence continues at coordinate 19,997 of HF996773.1, forward strand.
AGATTGACTAAGTCTTCCCCTTATTTCACTGTTTATTTTTATTCTATCTACAACAACTTCTATTGTATCTTTCTTGTTTTTTTCAAGTTCAGGTATCCCCTCAGAAAGATCAAATATTTCACCGTTAATTCTTACACGTACAAATCCATCTCTTAATATTTGTTCCAAAAGTTTTACATGTTCACCTTTTTTTCCACGTATAACTGGTGCCAATATAAGAAGTTTTGTTCCCTCTTCAAGTTCTAAAATTTGATCTACAATTTCATCAACAGATTGCTTTCTGATTCTCTTTCCACAATTTGGACAATGTGGTACACCTACTCTAGCATAAAGTAGTCTAAAATAATCATATATTTCAGTAACAGTACCAACAGTTGATCTTGGGTTTTTTGAAGTAGTTTTTTGATCTATTGATATAGCAGGAGAAAGCCCCTCTATAGATTCCACATCCGGTTTTTCCATCATTCCTAAAAATTGTCTTGCATAAGAAGAAAGTGATTCTACATACCTTCTTTGTCCTTCGGCATATATAGTATCAAAGGCTAATGAAGATTTTCCACTTCCTGAAAGTCCTGTAAAAACAATTAATTTATTCTTATCAAGTTCTAAATTTACATTTTTTAAATTATGCTCTTTTGCTCCTTTTATAATTAATTTTTCCATAAAAAATTTCACCATTCCTATTATACTCCATTATTTCAAAAAAGAAAAGTACTTTTGTTCATATAGCAAATTTTGGAAAAAAATATAACCTTGAACAATAAAACATTCAAGATTATATTTTAAATTAATTACTTTCCCAACTTAGTATTGGGTAACCGTTATTCACATTTTTAGTATCATTTTTATAATTTTCGCCGAGACTATCTGCTAAGTTTTTAAATTCTTCATCACTTTTTGGAGTTGCTCCATCGTTAGTGTTCGCATTGCCATATGCTGCCATACTTGGAGTTAACCAATAACAATTTATAACATCATGTTTATAGTCAGCATCATATGATATAACAATTCCTCTTGCCGAATTTGCACTTTCATTATAGAGTTCTCCAACATTATAGCAGTTTTCAATAACGTAATTGCGTCCCCAATTTACTATACCACAAGGGATTTGAACATATGCGTTTCCAAAAACACTTATATCTCCTGTGTTGTAACAATCTGTAATGTAGGCTGTTTTTCCTGAATTTGCATCCATACCAGCATTTGCTACTATTCCTGAAATTTGTTGAGTTCTATAATCATTACCACTTGCAATGTACATACTCACTTTTCCATGATTTACACATCGCTCAACCGTCAGGTCAATTGATGAAGCTGTCATCATACCAACTATTCCAGATACACCATAATGTGCTATATCGCCTTTTAAAGTAACATCCCCATAATTTACACACTCTGTAACATTACCACCGCTAGATTTTCCAATAATTCCTCCAGCCACACTACAAGTTGCAATAATGGTACCGTTATTTTGACATCTCATAGTGGAAGATATAGTTCCATTCTTATATATAGTTATACCACAAATTCCACCAACGTTATTTTTTCCAGAAATTATTCCATTATTTATACAGTTTTGAATTTCACCATACGTCACGCCCAAAATTCCGCCAACATTTTCATAGTTTTCTTTTTCTTCTCCTACATTACCATAATTTTTACAATTATATACTTTACATGATGAATCCCAAGCTCCGCCAACAATTCCACCGACATAATTTGAACTTGATATTATTTTCCCATAATTTTCACACCCAGACACAATAGGAGGATTGGAATGAACATTTCCTATATTTCCTACGATTCCACCAGTTTGACTTGAAACAGTATTTATATTGCCATAATTTATACAATCTTCAATAGTACCAGTACTTCTTCCAGCTATTCCTCCCGTTAACTTATTAGCATTAACAGTAGCTTTATTTATGCAATTTTTAATTTTTCCTACATTTATACCAACTATACTTCCTGTGTCATAAAATCCAGAAATATAAGAATTTTCTATAGTAACATTACTTACTACGCCATCTTTATAAACATATCCAAATAAACCACTACAAAGTTTTCCATCTTGATTTCTATTTATATATAAATTAGTTATTTTATAAGAGTTTCCATCAAACTCTCCATTAAAGGCTTTTTTATATGATTCTTGTGAAAATTCTATACTAGAAGTAACATCCCTTCCTCCTATTGGAACAAACTCTTCACCACTTAAAAGTTCACCTGTAGTCTCATCAAAAGTACATCCTAAATCTATATTGTTTATTAAATATATACTTTTTTTACTATAGTCAATTCCATTGTTTACATTCTCAGAGAGTTTTCTTAGTCCACTTGCATCACTTATAAAGATTATATCTTCATCTTCGTTTATTAATCCGCCATTTTCTAATTCATCTTGTGATATTGTTCCATCCTCTACCAACATATCACCAAGTGTTTTTCCACCTTCTAACCCATTTTTTAACATCAACTGTGCTTTTAATATGTTCATTTTTTCTTCCATTTGAGCTTTATCACTGAGCCTTCTTGCTTCTTTTGCCTTCTCTATTGGATTGTTACTTCCAAGAGTAAGTACTACAGCTGCTGCTAAAATTATAATTACAACTATTGTTATTACAAGTGTGATCAAACTTATTCCTCTTTTAAATCTTATTTTTTTCTTCATTTGTTTTCCCCCAATATATACAAATACAGTATATTACATATACAAAAAAAATTCAACCTTACATAATATTTTAATTATTATTTTTAGATTACGTTTTTATGTTTTACTTTTGATTAATTATTGTCTTATTACCCTAACAGCATGTACTCTTGAATCTTCTATCTTTTCATCGCTACAAACTACTAGTACAAAATCCCCAACTTTTACTTCTCCAACATTTTGAAATATATTTTTTCCGTATATTCTTGTCTTTTTACTTACATTAACATCTATAAATCCTATACTTCCAGCAGTGTATGTTCCTTTGGTAGAATTTATTGTAAAGCTATTATTTTCTCTTATATTCGTTACTCTACCATATACATAGCTCTTTCCATTTAAAGAATATTTATAATTATATGTATATGTAAAAAATACTACCAAAGATGTTATTATAATTCCAACTGTCACAAGTGAAATTATAAAACCTGTTTTACTTTTCTTTGCAATAGTTATCAAAATTTTAGGCAAAAGCAAAATAAATATTACAGATGCAATTACCAAAAGAAACTCCAAACTAAAATATTCTGATATATCCATAAATTACCCCCATTATTTTAAACCTTTCATAGATAGACTTACTTTATTCTTTTCTAAATCAACTTTTATTACTTTAACTTTTACTATATCTCCAACGCTTACTTCATCCATTGGATTTTTTACAAATTTATCACTAAGCTCTGAAATATGAACAAGTCCATCATTCTTAATTCCAATGTCGACAAATGCGCCAAAATCTGTTACGTTTCTTACAGTACCATCTAAAACATCTCCAACTTTTATATCTTCTATTTTTACCACATCTGATTTTACTATAACATGTGGCATGTCCTCACGAACATCTCTACCAGGCTTCTTTAGTTCATTTATTATATCAAGAAGTGTTGGTTCTCCGACATTTAATTTAGTAGCAAGACTATTTACATTAACATTTTCAAGCTTTCTTCTTAGCTCATCTTCTTTTATATCCTTTTTATCAATTCCTAGACTATCTATTAATTTTAAAGCTACATCATATGATTCTGGATGAACCATAGTATTGTCAAGAAAGTTATTTGATTCTGGCACTTTTATAAATCCAGCACATTGAACAAATGCTGTTTTACCAAGTTTATCAACTTTTAGCAGATCCTTTCTATTTAAGAATTTTCCATTTTCCTCTCTATATTTTACAATGTTTGTAGCAACAGTATTATTTATACCTGACACATATGAAAGAAGTGAAGGGGTTGCAGTATTGGCATCTACACCAACTGTATTTACTGCATCTTCGACTACACCTGTTAAAGTTGATGCTAGTACCTTTTGATTTACATCATGTTGATATTGCCCCACTCCTATTGATTTTGGATCTATTTTTACAAGCTCTGCCAAAGGATCCTGAAGACGTCTTGCTATTGATATTGCACCTCTTATAGAAACGGTTACATTAGGATATTCTTTTGTTGCAAGTTCAGATGCAGAATATACACTAGCTCCTGCCTCACTTACAATAGTATAATAAACTTTATGTTTTTGCTTTTTTATTAAGTCTGCTACGAATTTCTCCGATTCACGCGAAGCAGTTCCATTTCCTATTGCTATCATATTAACATTATATTTATCTATTAGCCTTGTTAACTCCTTTGTAGCTCCAGCTATATCATTTTGTGGCTCTGTTGGATACACAACTGTGTAATCCAAAAACATCCCCATTTCATCTATTATAGCTATCTTACACCCAGTTCTATAAGCTGGATCAAACCCCATAACTACAATATTTTTAATTGGCGCTTGCATAAGAAGATTTTTTACATTAACCCCAAAAACTTCTATTGCATGATTTGAAGCTTCTTCAAATTTATCAGACATTATTTCTCTTTCTATAGAAGGTTTTATATATTTTTTATATGCCTCTTCAATACACTTTTTTAATTCATCATCAAAAATTGTACTACTAAGAATCACCTTATCTGTTAAATACTTAAGAATTTGTTCCTCATCTACTTGAAATTTTACCTTAAGGGCGCCTTCCCTTTCACCTCTAAAGATTGCAAGTATTCTATGGGAGGCTATTTTACTTATATCCTCAGAAAAGTTATAATACATATCATATACTGTTTTATTTTCTTTATCTGACGCTACTGTGCAAATTTTTCCTGTTCTATATGATATTCTTCTTATTTGTTTCCTAAAAATATCGTTTTCAGCTATTTTTTCAACAATTATGTCCATAGCATACTTTATGGCATCTTCTGGAGTATTTACTTCCTCTTTTGGATTTAAATATTTATTTGCAACTTCTAATTTATCTCCAGATTTTAATGTCTGTTTTAAAATCATATTTGCAAGCGGTTCAACACCTTTTTGTTTTGCTATCATAGCTTTTGTTTTCTTTTTAGGTTTATAAGGTCTATATATATCCTCTACTTCTGTTAATATATTCGCGTTTTCAATTTTATTCTTTATTTCATCTGTTAAATTGCCAGTCTGATCAATAAGCCTTATTACTTCTTCTTTTCTTTTTTCTAAGTTTCTTAAATACTCAAGTCTTACGCTAAATTTTCTTAGTATTTCATCAGATAGGTTACCTGTTACTTCTTTTCTATACCTTGCTATAAATGGAATCGTATTTCCCTCATCTATTAGTTTTATTGTAGCTTTAACCTGTTCTTCTTTTATAGAAAGTTCTAAAGCCAGTTGTTTACAAATATTATTCATATAATTTAACACCTACTCTAATGCTTATTATATTCTAAAAAAAAAGAAAAAACAAGAATAAAATAGGTATATATTAATTAATATTTATCACATACTAAATTTGAGGTGTTATGCGTGATAAAAAAAAGAACAGTTTTAATAACTGGTGCGGGTTCTGGGCTTGGAAAAATGGCAGCTATTTCTCTTGCAAGAAGGGGTCACAAAGTTTACGCAACCGCTTTATATGAAGAAGAAGTAAATAAACTAAACGATATAGCAAAAAAAAATAATTTAGATATTATTTCATTTAAATTAGATATACGTATATCAAAAGATAGAGATAAGTTAAATTTCATATCTTTTGATACCCTAATAAATAATGCTGCAATCGGAGATTCTGGTTCAATTTCTGAAATACATATATCAAGAATAAAAAATGTTTTTGATACTAATGTTTTTTCTAACATAGAAATAACTAAAGTAGCTATAAAAAAATTTATAAAAATGGGTTATGGTAAAATTATATTTATAGGATCCCTGGCAGGAAGAGTTGCAATAGAATTTTTAGCTCCTTATTGTATGTCCAAATTTTCAATAGAAGCAATCGCAGAATGTTTAAGACAAGAATTAAAAAAGATAGAATACGCTAATATAAAGGTAAAATTGATAGAACCTGGCGCTTATGCTACTGGTTTTAATAAAGAAAATTACTCGAAAAAATACGAATGGATGAAAAACTCCTCTTATTTTAAGTTTAGACTTGATACACTAAAGTATAAGGAAGAGAGGACTTGGAATTTTATCGAAAGTAAAAATTTCAAGTCCATCATAAAAAAATATGTTAAGGCTGTCGAAGCAAACAATAATAAATTTAGATATTCTGCTCCATTTATACAATATATTTTTACAAAGTTAAGAGTATTATTTGGAATTTCATAATTTTATGTATTGCATAAAGGTAAATAAAACAATACCTTTATGCAGAAAATTAATTCATCATTCCCATTTGATTGCAACCGCATTTGTTTTGAGGCATTTGCATCATAAATGGTACCTTCATGTCATATTTACATTCACAATTGGCTTCAAATGTTTTTATATTTGGCATCATACATTTATTATGTGACATATTACAACATTCTAGGTTAGATTTGTTACCACCGCAACAACATCTATCTGACATATTTTTTCCCCCTTAAGCGTTTTTAAACGCTAATATATTTTATGTTTTAACTATTTCTAAGTTACAAAAAAGACACTAAGTTTTTCTCTTAATGTCTTTTTTAAGGATCTGTACAATCTTCTTTTTGATGAAGTCTCATAGATAGAAATTCTGCCACTGCACAATACTTATCTACAATTCCTACTAAGTAGGTCATTCCATATCTTGGAAAGAAAATAGTAATTGGCCACATATGCTTTTTTATCATCTCTCTTTCCTTTTCATTTAATGAAAAGTACTTGCTTGCATTTTCAAGAGCAATTTTTCCATGTATTATAGCATGTGAAGATGTAACATTGTGATAACTATTTTTATACTCTCTCCAATCATACAAAAACATATCATGTAAAAGACCAGCCCTTGCAATAGATACATAGTCCCATCCGAATTTTTGAGCTACAAGATATCCGACATATGACACATTAATACAATGTTCATAGCATGAAGTATCACCATGTTGCACAAATTTTTTCATTTTTAAGACTTCACTATGAAATATTATATCTTTTACTACTTCAAGGTAAGATTCATCATTTAGTGCGCAATTTACAACATGCTTTACTTTAAGCATATGTTCTTCTCCTTTCATTTGAAAATAGATTTGTTATTCAAAACAATAATATTATATACCTTTTTTATTATTTGTCAAATACACCGTTAAAATACAAAAAACAGGTCAAGTTTAATCCTTGACCTGTATATACATATGAAAAGCGTTTGTTTTTTTACATTTTAATTAACCATATATCACCTTCTATTCGGCTTATCTAAAATCTTTCTAAAGTTATGTTTATATTTTTCATAACTTTTGTATCACCTCCGTTTCATTGACTTAATTATATAATCCAAATGTGTTAATTTTGTGATACCAAAGTTAAAGATAAGAGAAATTAGTTAGTTTCTATAAGTTTTTTTATTTCTTCCATTTTTCTTTTAGTTGCTATATATCCAGCATTTACATATGCATCTGTTTTTGAACAATCAAGTAAAAATCCATTAGCTATCTTAGGTACTACATTTATATCAGCCATTTCTATTTCTCCTTCATTAAGACTTTGTCCCATTATTTCAAATGCTTTTAAAGTTATATTTATAATATTATATTGCTTATTATTCTCGTCTATGTTATCAAAAGAAACTGCGATAACTTTATCTGCTCCCATTTTCTTTAAAATACTTACAGGAGTATTTACTGATGTACCACCATCTATATATATTTCATTATCAAATTCTTTTGGAATAAAAACAGCTGGAAAACTACAACTTGATCTAACAATAGATGCTATATTTCCATAATATCTATACTGTCTTGATTTGTCATTACTCTCATTTATTTTTCTACTCAAATAATACACAGTTTGCTCATTTTTTAAACTTACTGCTGGTATTGCAAGAGGAATTTTCACTTTAGAAATATCTGTTATACCTTTTTTATAACAATATCTATATAACAAATTTTCTAAATTGTCACCCCTTGAAAATCCTTTAATATGAATTTTCCCTGTAAATAATGATTTTAAAACTTTAAGCGGAATTGATCTATCAACTTTTCCTATATATTTACAATATGTATTAAAAATACTAAGTATCTGCATTGGCGTATATCCCACAGCATAAAGGGTTGATATAATGCTACCACTACTAGTACCTGACAAATAATTAATATGTATTCCCTCTTCTTCTAAAGCTTTTAACACGCCAATATGAGCAGCACCTTTTGCTCCTCCACCACTAAGTGCAAGTCCTATATTCAAAAAAATACACCTCCTATTCTAAAAAGAATACTTGGTGTATTTTATGCCAAAATGTAAATTTTAGTTACTTAAAACATTTTAAGTTCATCATCTTCTATGAAAACTCTTTTTCCATAAAGCTCTGATACTACATCAGACACTCCAAAGTTTTCATCATAGACCTTTTCGACAACATCTGCCGCTTTTCCTGAAATTTTAATTTCCTTGTTTTTGTCAATCACAAGGAAAAATTCTTTGCTATTTGCTATTAAGCTTAAATCATTATATTCCACATTTTCGTCTGTAAGAGATGCTGCCACATATCCTTCAAAACATTCAAGTTTTTCACTCTGTCGTGAAATATTTATGACCTCGAGATAAGTGCAGACTGCAACTACAGACAGTACCAAAATTATTATGGCACTGAATATTCTAAGCCGTTTTTCTGTAATAACTACTTTCATTTAAAAATCCTCCATTTGTTGAACTTATTATTTTCGCGAATACTAGAAATTATAGCACATTTTAGTATACTTGTCAACATAAATTCCTATTTTTCTAGCACTACATCACCATTTATACTTATGCTATTTACATCATATGCTTCAATTTCAATATTTATATCTTTATATTCATTTATATTATTATTTATGTATATTTCTCCATTTTTTCTATCTATACTAAATACACTAAGAAAAGTTTCATCATAAGCCTTAATTATTCCGAATGCAGTATTAT
>HF996773.1:29104-31483 GCA_000433335.1 Clostridium sp. CAG:1219
TGGTTTTATATATGCCACTAATTTTAATAAAGTAACCACTCTTTCTTTCCGCACTATTTATGACTTTTATCTTTAACTTTGTATCACTATCATTTACAATATTTAGTTTTTCTGTATTTATATTAGTAGAGTAAGTTTTTTCTTGGCATCTTTTTAATATATCATAAGTTACCTCCTTAGAGTAAAATACTTTATTTATACCATAATTTATAACACTAAAGCCAAGAGAGAAAACTATAATACATGCCGTTAAAAACATTCCTAAAACATCATACTTTATTAAAACGCTTTCTTTTCTTGAATAAAATAGAATTTCACATCCCATTACTATTAATAAAATTGGCCATAAATTTAAAACTACTTTTAGTACATCAAGTGTAAAAAACGTTGCTACTGTAATCATGATTCCGCAGAATATCAAACTAAGGCCAAATGTAAATCTGCCTATTTTAATAACCCTTTTATCTTCCATGATATCTTCCTCCTACTTATCGCCTTTTCCTTTACCAATAAACTTTATACCAAATCCTATAGATGCACCTGCAATTATAATTGATGGTAAATAGTTTAATATCATCCTTATAATCGTTCTCATAAATTCCAATTCATATCTACTTGCAATTGATAAAAGAACATTATTAAGTAATACATAAATTCCTATTAAAATAAATATTACTGCTATAAAATTATTCTTTTTATTAAAATTAATTCCTAGTGATTTAAATCCATCACTTGCAAAGATGTATTCATCTTTCATGCTATTTTCAGTTCCAATTTTATTTCTTATATTATATGTATCAAAAAAACTATATGCATATACTATAAGAGCCGGCATAACAAATATTGGAAGTGAAGTCATAATTGCTATAGATATACATGTTACAAACAAAATACAAATTGATACTCCTCTTTTCATATAATCTTGATACATTTGACCTGCACCCGGTATAAAACTAAAACAAAATGTTAAAAATAAATTTTTTTTCATTATTTTCCCCCTCTTTCTAAATTAATTGGTGTTACAAAAAACTCATTTATCTTACTTATAATACTATTAATTTCTTCACTATTTTCCTGTCTAGCAGATTCTATTTCCTCGCCGTTTGTTTTACTTACAAATCCAAAAAAGTTCCATATAATAAGTGCAATCAGTGTAAAACACGCTACCTTTAAATAGTCTGTCATCCTAAATTTATTTTGTTTTTTATTATCAGTTTTTTCATTTGTTATTTTACTTAAAATTCTATTTTCAAGTCCTTCTTCATAAGGAATGTCATTATTATTTTCAATGCTATCCAAATATGAATTAAATTTATTTTCATCTTTTAAAAGTTCTTCAATTTTTAATATACTCATTTCCTCTTTACTCATAATAATTAACACCTCCATTTTTTTCAAGTTCTTCTTTCAACTTTATTTTTGCCCTATACATTTGAGTTTTTACTGTCCCCTTAGACGTCCTAGTCTTTATTGCAATTTCATCTAATGTAGCTTGATTTATATAGTAATCATATACTAAATTTTTATATGGACCCTTAAGCCTATTTATAGCCTCAAGAACTAATTTTTTCTTTTGCATATTAAATATTTTCTCATCCATATTGTTTTCATCCATATAGCTTTCAAGTGCTTCTGTATTTACATCTGTAATATAATTTTGTCTGGTTATTTTAGATTTTAGATAATCCCTACATTTGTTAAGTGCAATCTTACATATTATATTTTTTATTTGATTTTCATCTAAGTTACCATATTCATCTATATGTTTATAAAAACTTATAAAAGTTTCTTGAGTGATATCTTCTATATCATTTGAAAAACTAAGGGAATCATAACATATTTTATAAACTATTTTAGTATACTTTTTTACGACTTCATTAATATTCAAAAAATTTCCCTCCCTTTGCTTTTCTTTTCACTACTTGTAACGATATTATAACAAAATAGATAACAAAAAAATACCATTATTTAAAAAACAATGATATTTTTATTTGAAATTATTACTTAAGTCCTACCCAAGTAGAAAAAGTTGCATAGTCTTCTTCATTATTTCTTTTAGAACATCTATAAGAATAAAAGTCTTCATTATTGCAAGCTGTACAAATATTGCATACATCAATATTTTCTTCCAAAATTCCAAAATTAATAAAATCCGATTTTATTAATTTTATCAAATCTATATAAAATTTTTTTGAATTTTCTTCATAAGTAATATATTCTTCTTCGTTTTCCCATATATTAGTAAAGTTTTTCCTAAATTCCTCTTCTTCACTACTAAAGCAACATTTCCTAATAGAGGGACCAATACATACTATTAGATTTTCTTTTTTTGAGCCAAATTCATTTACCATTTTTTCTACTGCCTTTAAGTATATTCTT
>HF996773.1:31502-34153 GCA_000433335.1 Clostridium sp. CAG:1219
ACCTTTCCATCCAGCGTGAATATTTGCAATGATATTGTTTTTAGTATCATACACCACTATAGGGTTACAATCTGCTGTAGTCACAAAATTATATGTATTCTTTTCTTTTATTATATAAGCATCATACTCTCTAGTAGAAAAGTTAAGATAACTAAACTCATTTTTATTTTTATTATCAACAACAAGTATATTATCAGTATGTGCTTGATTTGCCTTATATACATTTTCTATATTAATATCATTTATTTCACACATTTTTTCTACATTTTTTATTACATTTTCTATTTTGTCTCTTCCTAAATTTCTAAAATTAAGGCTTCTATATATTGAGGAGCTTACGCCACCTCTTCTTAAAGTTACCTCTACCATAATTTTATCACTATATTTATCAAGTTTATTAAATGTTAAGTATTCTATGCCATTTTTTTCTCTATGCGTTACAATATTATCACTATATTTCAAAAAATTACACCTCTATTTCCCTACCAAGTTTAAAAGAATATATATATTCTTTTATAACTTTTTTATTAAATAATCTTTCTAAAGCTTCCTTATAAATATCAAGTTGCTTTTTATAAAGTTTTATATACATATTTTCATCTAATATATTATCTGTTTTAAAATCAACGAGTATTATATTTCCTTTATCGTCTTCATAATACAAGTCTATAATTCCCTGTATTGCACTTTCTGAAAAGCTACTATTTTTTAGAATGAATTCTCTTTCTCTACCTATTTTTTGAGATTGCCTTAACTGCTTTCCAATTTTAGAATTTAAAAATTTTTCTAAATCTTCTACATTTATATAATTCATATCTCCTTTAGTTATTATTCCTTCTTTATATTTTTCATCTATAAATTTTTTTATTTGTTCTTTTTCAAAGACATTCTTAAAGTCCAAAATTTGCAATATAAAGTGTATTAAAGTTCCTTTTCTTGCAGGAGTCAATATTGAATCAGAATTCTTTGATAAACAAGATGGTACCTCAACTTTAAGACTACTTGCACTAAATTCCCTCTTAAGACTACTTACACTTACTCTTTCTGGTATTTTTTCCATTTTCTCTATAGACTCTACTAACGATACATTTTTCTGTATATCTCTTATAGCTTCTTTTAACCTTTTTTCATCACATTCACTATAAATAGAATCTATTTTTTCATTTATATTATATTCTTTTTTTTCATTTTCCTCAGATATTTTTAATTTTGACGTAGTTTGTATTACGTTAAAGTCTATCACATCTTTGTACATATCGCCTAGTTTTATTACAGTTAGAATATTTTTAAGATAAGATTCATTCTTTAAAATAACGCATGGATCTATTCTTTCATCTTTTTTTATTATAAATAGATTACTTACATATTTAAAATAATCTTTTACATTACCAAAAACTATTAACTTTTGTTTAGCTCTTGTAAATGCAACATATAAAAGTCTTAATTCCTCACTCTTTATTTCATTTAATAGTTTTGAGTTTATTGCCTGTTTTATAACAGATGGATAAGAAACATTATATTCTTTATTTACAATATTTATTCCCACTCCAAGTTCACTCTCAAAATTAATTTTTTTATTTAATTCTTTTGTATTGTATTTACTTGCAGTATCTGCAAGTATAACAATTGGGAATTCAAGTCCTTTAGATTTATGTATTGTCATAATTCTTACAACATTTTCATTTTCTCCAATTACTTTTGCACTTGCACTTGATGTATCTACTTTATTTGGTAAGTTATCAATATAGTTAATATATTCACTAAGCACACTTCCATTTTCTTTTTCAAATGATACTGCTAAATTTAAAATTAAATCAAGGTTAGCTTTTCTTTGTTTAGAATCATCTGCAAGTAAAAATTTATAATATATACCTGTTTCATTATATATTTTTATTAACAGTTCTCCTATTGTCATACTTGAAGCAAAATTTTCAAACTTATTAATTAAATTTGTAAAATTTAGCACTTTATCTTTTAATTCTTTATTTATTCCATTTTCTAAATATTTTTCTAAACATTCATAAAAACTTATCTTTTTATCTTGATTTCTGATTTCTACCATTTCATCTAAATTAAACATTCCCACAACGCTATACATAAGAGCTACCAATGGTATATCTTGAAATCTATTATCTATAACTCTTAGAAAATTTAAAACCATCTTAACCTCTTCACTATCAAATATGTTACTAGAGACATCTGAAAATACTGGTATGTTTAATTGTTTAAATACATTTTCTATTACATTTGCTCTGTTTGACATACTCCTTAGCAAAATCACTACATCTTTGTATTCTACATTTTTTATTTTTTCTCCCACAGAAATTTTTGAACTAGCTACTAATTGTTTAATCCTTTTTCCTATATAGTATGCTTCAACTTCAAATCTTTTTAGCTCTTCTATTTCTTCTTCACAGTCTTTTTTTTCAACATCTTCCAATGATTCTTTATTATCATTTATATCTATAACATTTACTTCCGTCCTAAAATTTTCCCCATCTATTTTATCATATGTAGCACCACATTTAAGTACTTCTATGCCAGAATAATTAATATCGCCTACTTCTCTTGACATTATATTCTCAAAAATATAATTTATAGAGTCAATTACTTCACTTCTACTTCTAAAGTTTTTTGCAAGTACTATTTTT